>NZ_WUBV01000003.1:0-30276 GCF_009807105.1 Natrialba sp. INN-245
GATGACCTCCTCTGTCAGGCCCTTCTCGGAGCGCACCGCGGCGTTCTCCTCTTTCTTGAACTCGAACCGGGCTTCAGTGTCGGTTTCTTTGAGGTGATCTTGTTCGGAACTCATAATGTGATTGTGTATGTGGTTACGGCTGTAGGGTTATTACCGTTGTTCTAGCTGAATTTGGTTACGCCGTACCGTAGACCTCTTCGCGGACCCAGTCGTACCCCTTGTCCTCTAACTCCTCGGCGAGTTCGGGACCGCCACTTTTGGCGATCTGGCCGTCGAGCATCACGTGGACGTGATCAGGCTCGACGTAGTCGAGAATGCGCTGGTAGTGGGTAATCTGGAGAATGCCGGTGCCCTGCTCGTCGCGAAGGGCGTTGATGCCGTTCGAGACGTCCTGCAGTCGGTCGATGTCCAGCCCGGAGTCGATCTCGTCTAAGACGGCGACCGACGGCTCGAGGATGGCGGCCTGGAGGACCTCGTTCTGCTTTTTCTCGCCGCCGGAAAAGCCCGCGTTGAGGTATCGGCGGGCGAACTTCTCGTCCATGTCGAGTTGCTCCATCTTCTCCTGGAGGATCTCCTGGAACTCGGCGACGCCGACCTCGCCGTCGTCCGCGGGACCCTCCATCGGCGAGCTCTCGAAGCCAGCGTCTTCCCCTTCTTCCTCCTCGCCGTCGTCGTCCTCGAAGAGTTCCTCGCGTTCTTCGATCTTGGCGTTGAGCGCCGTCCGAAGGAAGTTCGTCATCGTCACGCCCTCGATCTCGGCGGGATACTGGAACCCGAGGAAAACGCCAAGTGCGGCACGCTCGTTTGGCTCGAGATCCAGCAGGTTCCAGGTCCGTTGATCCTCGTCGATCTCGATCTCGTCACCGAACTCGTCGTCCTCGAGATGGACCAAGACCTCGCCGTCGGTGACCTCGTAAGCGGGATGTCCGGCGATGACCTTTGCGGTCGTCGACTTTCCGGAGCCGTTCGGCCCCATCAGGGCGTGGATCTCGCCCGATTCGACCTCGAGGTCGACGCCCTCGAGAATCTTCTCGTCGCCCTCAGCCACTTCCGCGTGCAGGTTGCGTAGTTCGAGACGTGCCATAGTACTCTGTCGTATGAAGGGTAGGCCGTCCGACTCATAACGGTTTCGTATCCTATTGGTTACGGTTTTGAATGTGGAATATTGGTTCGGCGAGAGGTGTTAAATTGTTCTCTGACACTAAAAATAGTTCCTCTATCGGGAATAGATGATGTCTATCTCACTGAAAACGCCTCACTCTCGCGTCAGGTCGTCGGATAATCGAGTGTCGACGAATCAGTCACCCCGGACCGTCGTATCGATCTCTCTCGTTTCCGGATTCGACGTTTGGTTCGCCTCGCGGGCAGCTCTGACGACGGTGTTGTCGACGACGGTGGTCGGTCCACTTCCATCGCGTTCGTGGACGCCGTAATCCGTGCCGGAGCGACAGTGGATTCGGTTGCCGGCTATCGTCACATCCCGACTGAACCGCCCGTCACCACGAACGATGATTTCGGCCGCCGTCTCTTCGTCTACGTTGTTCCGAATCAGTCGGTTCGGGTTCGACCAGCTTCACCGTCGCCTCGTGACGTCGCTCTCACTGGCACTCGTCTTCGCGACACTCACGTTCTCTCGTTACTTCCGATTCGGCACTAGGAGTCCGGTTTCGAATGCTCCGTTTCCCGGATGGTCACGGTTCGCTGTCGGAGCACAGACTGGGTTCGGTCGACCGACAGAACTACATGAAGCTGTCGAGTCCGGTCTGTTCCTGACCAGACTTGACCTCCTCCCAGGAGACGCCGAGTGCCTCGAGGATGCGCTCGATCGGTCCTTTGAGCGTCTTCTCGAGCATTTTGTCGTAGTCGACCTCGAACTCGTCGGGGACCTGGTCGTCGTACTCGAAGCAGATCACGTCGGGATCACGCTTGAACGCGCCGTAGAGGGGGTCGGTTTGTGGGTCGTGTCCGGCTTCGCTTTCCATCCGTCGGAAGAACGCTGGATCGACGCGGTCGAGGTACAGCCGCTTGGGTTTGCTGCCGCGCTGGAAGTTCGTCCCCAGCAGCAGGTTCGCGTACTTCGCACCCCGGACCTGGGCCGTGTCGGTGTCGTAGTTGTCCAGCCGTTTGCCGATCCCCCCTGGAATCGCGATCTCTTCGTACGAGACGTCTCCGGCGAGGACGTCCTCGATAACGCTGTTTACGTACTCCTTCGTGCCCTCGACGTCGCCTTCCTTGACGATCATCTCGATGACCCGGTGTTGGACCTCCTTGGTGATCGGAGCGATGTCCGAGCGCTGGTACTCGAAGCCGACGATATCGACGGTATCGACCTCTTTACCTTCCTTCCAGGTGATGTGGCCGGCGTAGCGTTTCTTCTTGCCGGCCTGGAAGAACCGCCGGTAGAGCTTCTCGAACTCGATCTGGAACCGATGGAACTCTGCGTTGAGTTCCTCTCGCGCGAAGTCGTCGTAGCGTCCGTTGATGTACTCCTCGATCTCGAACGATTGCTCGAGTGCCTCGTCTTTGGAAACGTCGGAACCGAGCTCGAGCATCACTGAGTCCGTGTCGCCGTAGGCGACCGTGTAGTCCAACTCGTTCGCCGCCGTTTCGGTGAACTCGATCACGTCGCGCCCGGTCGCAGTGATCGCGGAGGCCGCCTCCTTGTCGTAGAGACGGAATTGTTCCCATCCAGAGACGCCGTACAATGATTGACCGACGAACTGGAACGTTCCGTTTCGGCCTGCAAGCAGCGTATGATTGTCCTCGACAGTAACGCAGTGCACGCCGTTCTCGGCCGTACTTTGAGACGAACTTCGGTGCATCCGAAGCGTATTCTTCGAATCTTCCGTCACGTAGATTCGCCACGAACTGCTATCTCGGTTGTAGTTGGCCGTCAAACCGAGATGTGCACAGAGTCGGAGCACGTCGTCTCGAAGACGCTCGCTCGAAGTCGTGTATCGCCAGGAGTTCGTCTGTCGATCACCGTCGCCGTCGATAAGCACCTCGAGAAACCGACGCTTCTGTCGGCGACTACACTCGAAGACGAACTCCGGGATTCGTTTCTCGAAGCTGTCCTCGCCACAGTACGACGTAAGGAGATTCCCGAGTAATTTTGACGTGACCGTGTAGGAACGATTGTCAACGTAGTAGTCGAATCCCATTTGATCGAGCAGTTCACCGATTGTTGCGTGATGGTCGACGCCACCGTCAGCGATTGGCAGTTTATCTTGTGCCAGTTTCACCGTCGTCGCAGCGCCGCGGAAGTTCTCGCCGAACTGTTTGTCTTCGGAGGTGTAGACGTTCCCCTCGGTCACGAACCACGCGAGCAGGTCGAGGAACTCGTCTCCATCGTACGTTCGGGGTATCCACTTCCGGCCGGATTCGCGGTGAATGAAGCTCGTTTCACAGACATCCTCGATATATTCCCGGTGTTCCTCGAACTCGTCGGCGGTGAAGACGTATCCTACCGTTCCGACATCGGCTTTAGGCACGCGACGCGGCGTCCAACCTAACTCTGCGGTGAACGTATGTCCGTGAACGGACGGTCGAACCCAGACCTCGTACTCACCGTCGATCAGTTTGGTGAGGTCAATTTCCTCGATTTGCTCACCATCCGGCCCCTCCCAGTCGTGAGGGAGTTCATAGTTCGTCGCTCGGTCGAGGTTTCCGGCCTCGACGAAACTGTACTCGTCTTCCGTGATCCCGTTCGTCTCGTTCTTGCGGACGAGCATCCGGTGGTTCGGCGTCACACGGAAGTCGATCTTGCTCGTCTCGATGTCGATCAAATCACCCTCGTAGTCGGGATAGTCGTGCGTTTCGACGACAGGTTTGACCTCCAGTTTCTCTGTTTTCGGATCGAGCGAGTACACCTCGTCGCCGACCTTGAGATCAGTGATTTCACGAACACCGTCAGGAGTCAACACTTCGGTATCCGGCGTGAAGCAGTTCATGATAACCTTCACCGCACCCTGCTGGCGGTCGTACTGCTCGTACTCGAGTGAGCCGGGCTCGTGCTGGTTCCGAAGCTCCTTTTTCTCTTCGCGCTCGGCGAGCAGTTCCTCGATCATCTGGCGGTTCACGCCGTCGGGTTCTTTCTGGAAGTGGGTCCCCGTCGGCGCTTCGTATGTCTCGCCGTCGTACGCCTCGGGATCGACTTTCGTTTCCGGCGAGGCGTTGATCGTCACCATACACATCGGGTACAGCGACTTCAGGTCCAGGACGGTGACGTTCTCCTTGACGCCGGTAATCGGCTCGAAGACGGCTCCTCCCTCGTACTCCTCGCCTGCCTCTTGCTGGCCCTTCGAGGGCAGCGCGAACTGGCCGTACGCCTGGTGGAGGACGTACATGTCGACCGCGTCGCCGGGCGTCGGAGCGTCCTCGAGTTTACAGCCGACGAACGAGCGCACCTCGTCCCAGAACGGGATGATCGACTGCTGGCGGTCGAGTTCGACGCAGAGTTCGACGTCCCGGAGGTTGTACTCGAGCAACTGCGTCGGGTCGTCCTCCCAGAGGTCGCCGATGTCGCCGGTGTAGCGTTCCTTGCCGACGCCGAGTTCGCTCTCGCCGACGGCGTCGAGGCGGTAGGAGTCCAGTTCCGAGAACACCATCCGCTGGTAGCCATACAGCAGGTCGAAGACGACTCGGCCTTTGATGTCGGGCCCGCCCCAGTTGCTCCGCCAGACCTCGTCGACACGGGAGAGACGATCGATCGAGAGATCGTAGTCGTGGTGTGGTCCCTGCAGTTCCTCGAGGCGATCCAGGAAGTAGGGGGCGTCGAAATCCTCGAAATTCCATCCGGTCATGACGTCCGGGTCGGTTTCGCGGACGTAGTCGACGAACGCCTCGAGCATGGCTTCTTCCGCGTCGAAGGCCCGAACCGCGTGGTCGATGTCGCCCTCGATCGGCTCGTACTCGGTGATCTCGTCGGGAATGTCGCCATCGCCGTCGTCTGCCGCACAGACCCACATGACGTACTCGTCACGGTAAGAGTCGTGGCTGGTGAGACAGACGATCGATTCCTCGCCGTCCTCGGGGAAGCCGTGGCGGTCCTCGACCTCGATGTCGAACGTCAGGACGCGTGGGTCGGCGTCGACGTCCACGGATTCGACTTCGTCGTGGGGGACGACGAGCGAATCGTCGTCGGCGCGTCGTTCCGGAATGCGAACCCCGCTTGTGACGTCCTTGTCGATCAGAAAACGGTTCGGAAAGAGAATGTCCGCTTCGTAGTGTTCGAAGTCGTCACGGATCTGTCCGACGTCCCGTGGCGTCTGACCGAAGATTTTCGTGAGCTTCTCCCCACGGATACTCTCGTAGGGCTCGCCGTTCTCGTCTTTCTCTTCGCTTCTCGTGATCCGGTCGTACTCCTCCTCGGGCGGGCACTCGAGCGTGCTCGTGGGCGCATAGAAGTAGGGTTCGAAGCCGACGACCTGTACGTGCTCGAGTTCGCCGTCTGTGGTTCGACCGAACACGTGCATGATCGGCCGTTCCTCGTCGCCATAACCTGCGACCGTGTAGTCGACCTGCATCACGGCAAGCTCGAGTTCACCCTCAGGTTCGGGAAGGGTCTCAGCGACGACGTCGATCACGTCAGCGGCGTTCGATCCACCGTTTCCCGCGACGGCGACTGCCTCCTCGTCCGGCCGGTCTTCAGGCACCGCGGCGAACTCCGCGAGACCGGTCTGGCCCGCCTCAGTCATGATATTCGACTTTGCAACCCCCGGATAAAAACCCCTGCAATCCGACTGTAATGGGTCACGCCCAGTGCCGGTTCGTCGTTCGAACGTGATATGCCGTGAGCAAAAAGACATATAATATGGTAACACATAGCATGAATTGGTGTCTGATGTGTCTTCCTTGAACGACGACGACGTGATGGATCGGAGCGAGCGAGGAACCGTCCCCGAGGGAACCGCGACGATCGAGTGCTACGAGATTGACGACGGCGTCGTCTTCTACGATGCCGAGAACCCACTTGCCTGGGTCGAGACGTCCCAGACGCTCACGCTCGCGGATCTCGCCTGAACGTCTCGAGCGCCGTCGCCCCCCGTACGCCGACGGCAACCGTATCAGGTGAAACGCGAATCCTTTTGCTCTTGGTCACCGTCCGTTCGGACGTGATCGACGAACGGTCCAAGAACGAGCCGGACGAGTACGACCCGGAGGCGGAGTTCCGGGACCCCAACAGTGACTCGCTCACGATACCGCGCGTCGAGACCGAAGACGCCGGATCGACGCTCACCGAGGACCTGAAGTCGGATTTCGGTATCGGTTCGGGAAACCCACACGAGCCGTCGATCGATACCTCCGACGTGCCGGCGGAGCTCAAGCGAACGTTCTGGGCGATCGTTCTCGTCGTCAACGCGGCGGTCTTCGCCGTCTCACTCGGTGTCATTTTTCTGATCTTCCACGGGATTTCGAACCACGCGATCGCGCTGTTGGTCGGTGGCGTTCTCCTGTTCGGGATGGCACACCGCCGTTACAGGAACTACCGAGCGTCACAGGACGACTCGCGTTCCACTGACGGCCGGGACGAACCGAGGACGGACGGCGACGGAAATGAATCCGATCTGTCACGCTCCGAAACGACTTCAAGGGACGTCTCCGAAGGGTACACACCGGACGACACCGACCATTCATGAAAACCGTCCAGGACGACACCGGCAAGCGGTACCTGTTGCTTAAACGATCCGAACACGCGAGTCTCGTTCGTGACCCACAGAACGGAAACGAGTGTTACGTCCAAAACGACCGACTCGAGTCGATCGACGGGACTGGCACACTCGAGGCCACAGCATGGACCATCTCCGAACCCGTTCGGACATTCCTCACGACCGTCCACGACGAGGAGACGCTCGGCTTGCTCCTCGAACTCGACGATCGCGGTCCGCTCCGGGTCAAAACGTTACTCGACAACTACGACCTCTGTGAGAGCGACCTCCACGGTCGGCTCACGGTGTTGACAACCGCAGACTTACTCGAGGAGGTGGACGTCAGCGGCGAACGCGGATACCGACTCACCGAACGATGTGAGACTGCCCTCGAGTCGATACTGGCTGCAGAAGGCCGCCAGAGCCAACCGGCGACCCGCGTCGAAGGCGAATCGTAACGCCGGCAGGTTCCGATTTCGACTGCTACTCCGCCGCGAGCAGCGCCGCTTCCGGGGGCTCACCACGCTCGAGCCGGGAGCGATTCGACGTGGCGTCTTTCTCGACGCGAACCAGCGAGTCCGCCGCCCCGACGAGTTCTTCGTCGTGGCTGACGACGACGATCTGTTCGACCCCGAGTTCCCGCATCGATTCGACGAGTGCGATGAGCTGGGTGACGTGCCCCGAATCGAGAAAGACCGTCGGCTCGTCGAGGATCAACGGCGGCATCGGCGCAGCCCCCTCGACGCCTTCGGCGAGCAGCCGGTAGATCGCACACCGCAGACTGAGGTTGAACAGCGCCCGCTCGCCGCCAGAGAGCTGCTCGGGGTCGAGACACTCGCCGTCTTTCTGATACACGGTCAACCGGTAGTCGCCGTCCAGATCGATCGAGGCGTACGAGTCGTTCCGATAGACCAGGTCGAACGTCTCGTTGAGCAGGCGCTCGAGCGTCTCGACGTTTCGCTGGCGAAGCTCCGCTCGAAGATCCCCGTACGTCGTCTGCAACGTCTGTGCTTCCTCGTACAACGACTCGAGTCGATTCGCTCGGTGCTCGAGGCGCTCGAGGCGCTCGCGAAGTCGCTCGAGTTCCTCGAGTTCGTTCTCGACCGCTCCGATCGCGTTCTGGACGTCGTCGTGTCGGTCCTCGAGTTCCGCGAGCTTCTCGTCGACTTGCTCGAGGTAGCGTTCGGCGTTTTGCTTGTCTTCACGGGCCGTCTGGACCCGCTTTTCGTCGAACTCGGATTCGAGGTCGCGTTTGCGCTCGCGTTTGCTCGAGAGCGTCTCGCGGCGCTCGTCGTTCAACTGCTGCCAGTCCTGTCGGCGTTCGCGGAGGTTCTCGACCTCGGTCTCGAGATCGTCGTGTCTGTCGTCGATATCCTCGATACAACGCAGTGACTCCAGTGTGTCCTTGATCTCGCTTCGCTCGCCGTTGATCTCGCCAAGTTCGGCCCGCTTCTCGGCGAGGTCGTCCTCGTGGTCGTCGGCCTCCTCGCGTTTCGCGTCGGCGTCGGCCTCGTACTCGTCGGCGTCCTCGAGCAGTTGCAGACGCTGCTCTCGGCGCTCTGCGAGCGTCTCGCGTTTCTCGTCGAGTAACTGTGTGACGGTATCGCGGTTGTCCTCGAGCCGGTCGACGCGGCGTTCGGCCTCGCGGAGGTCCTCGGCGCGTTCGATCCGCTCGTCGAGACCGTCACGTTCGGCTTCGAGGTCTGCGAGGCGTTGTTCGAGCGTCTCGAGTTCCTCGCGTTTGTCCTCGAGTACGTCGACGTGTGGCGAGTCCGCCACGGGTTGGCCACACTCGGGGCACTTCCCCTCCTCGAGGAGTCGTTCGCCCTCGTCGATGGCGTTCTCGGCGGCTCTGATGTCGGCAGTGACGTCGCCGATCTCGTCGGTCAGCGCCTCGCGTTCGCCCTCGAACTCCTCGAGGTGGGCGGCAGCGTCGCCGAACTCGATCGGCGCCGCGTCGAACCGCTCGCGGATCGACTCGATCTCGTCGTCGAGTTCCGCGAGTTTCTCCTCGCGCTCTGCGATGTCGTCTTCGTCGCTGTCGATCCGTTCGCCGAGGTCGTCGGCGTCCGTGCGGGCCTTGGCGGCCTGGGACTCAAGATCGTCGGCCTCTTCGCGGAGTCGCTCGATCTCGCCGCTGGTTTTCGTGATCGCGACCCGGACCTCCTCCAGGTCGTCCCGCAGATCCTCGTCGCGAGTCTCGAGATCGGCGATGTGCTCTCCGACGTCGTCGGGGTCGCCACGTTCGAAGTCGACCTCGCTCAGCCGTTGCTCGCGTTCGTCGGCCAGTTCCTCGCGTTCGTCTTCGCGGTCCCGGATTCGGTCTTTCGCGTCCTCACGCTGCTGGGACGTCTCGGATATCTTCGACCGCAGCTCCTCGATTTCGTCCTCGAGATCGGCGATCTCTTCGCGAGTCTCCTCGTGGCGCTCGAGGACGTCCTCGGCCGCGTCGCGCGTTTGCTCCGCCTGCTCGCGTTGAGTCTCGTAGTGGTCGATCTCCTCCGAGATCTCGCTGCGTCGTGACTCGAGACCGTTCAGTCGCTCGTGGAGCTCCTTGTCCTCTTTCCGTTCGACCTGCGTGCGGACGTCCTCGAGGACCTCCTGTTGGCCGTCGAGTACCGTTTTGACGCCGAGACGGGCATCGCTCGCCCGTTCGCGGTACTCCTCGAGTGCGCCGAGTTGCAGGAGGTCGTCGATCATGTCCTGGCGCTCGCTCGGCGAGGCGTGGATGAGTTTGTTGACCTCGCCCTGGCGGACATACGCGCAGTTGACGAACGCGTCGGCGTCCATCCGCAGGAGTTCCGTCACTCGCCGACGAACGTCGCGGGCGCCCTCGATCGTCCGGTCCGGTGTCTCGAGGACACACTTCGTGGTGGTCGCCCGGTCGCCCCGAAGCGAGAGGCGGCGTTCGACGTGGTATTCCCGGCCGTCGTGGGTGAACCAGACCTCGATCTCCGCGCTGTCCTCGCCGATCGTGATGACGTCGTCGAGCGTCCGATCGTCGAGCGCCTTCGAGCCGTACAGTGCGAAGAAGACTCCCTCGAGCAGCGTCGACTTGCCGCTGCCGTTGACGCCGTGGACGACGGTGACGCCGTCCTCGAGTCGCAGGTCGGCGTCGCCGTAGCACTTGAAGTTTTCCAGGCGGATTCGGTCGACTCTCACGCGAAATCACCCAGCGATGCGTCCGCCGGTTCGTCGACCGGTTCTGTCTCTTCGGCCTGCTCGGTCGTATCGTTCCCCTCCGGGGAACCGACTTCGGTCGCGGCGTCGTCCTCCTCGTCGGCGGCAGTGTCCTCTCGGTCGGCGTCGTCGCCCTTCTGCTCGGAGGTCGTGTCCGCTTCGTCGCCGTTCTCGCCTTCCGTATCCGAAAGGTGGTCCGCGACGGTCGTCACCGTCTCCGGATCGCGTTCGGGTGCCGGGTCAAACGCCGCGTCGTCGTCCTCGAGCAGGTCTCGAACCCGCCGTTCGACCGTCTCGCGGACGTTCGAGTCCGGGAGTTCGTCCTCGCGGACGGTGCGATCGATCTCGAGGGCGGCGTCGCTGAGCCCGAGTTCGCGGACCCGCTCGCGGACGGCGTCGTCCGGATCGGCGAAGCTGACCGAGACCGCCTCGTCCTCGTCGGGGAGGTCGCGACGGTCGTTGACGCGGGCGACGAGTGCCCCGCGGTCGGTCGCCAGTTCTTCGATCGCTGCGGGTGCGATCGGCCGGCCTGCCCCCTCGATCGTGACGACGACGACCGCGTCCTCGAGGTCGTGTTGCCGGACTCGCTCTTGAACGCGGTCGACGCCTTCGCCCTCCTCGAGTTCGACGTCGACGAAGACGAACTCGCGGGTCGAGGGGAGCCCACGGCGGCTGATCGTGACCTCCTTCTCGAACTCGACGATGTTGTAGCCCCGGTCCTCGCGCTCGCTGGCGCTCGCACGCTCGGTCGATCCGCAGTAGGTGACCCAGGTGTCACAGACCTCGGCCGTGTCGGGGGTATGGTTGTCCCCGAGCAAGAGGGCGTCGAAGTCGACGGTCGACTCGGAGAGCAGGCGCTCGGTGTTCCAGTCGGCGTGGGCAAACGGCTCGAAGAGGCCGTGGCTCACGAGCGTCGCGTGATCGGCCTCCGCGGGGACGGGATCGAACTCGTAGCTGAGGTCGTCCCGTCGCGACCGGGGAACGAAGTCGAGCCCGTAGAAGGCGGCGTCACCGACCACCGTTGGCTCGGCACCGAGTCTGGTCGCGAGGCCGAGGTCGGCAAAGAGGTCGAGCCACTGAGCGTCGCGTTTCCCCTCGTGGTTGCCGACGACGGCCAAGAACGGAATGTCGGCGTCGGCGAGCGTCCGGAGTACGTCGACGGTTCCCTGGAGGTCGATTAGCCCCGGCCGGCGGTCGTGAAAGAGGTCACCCGCGTGGACCACGGCGTCGACGTCGTCGTCGACCGCGTCCTCGACAACGCTCCGGAACGCCTCGAGGAAATCCCGTCGTCGTTCGGGCGCGTTGTACTGTTGATACCCGATGTGGGTGTCGCCCGTATGTATCACCCGCGTCATCTATCCCTCCATTGGCGTGTCGCCCCTATAGGGATTCCGCGACCGGAGCGAAAGTAAAGGGGCGTCTCGATGTCGGAGCTGTACACCCGAAGCGAGAGAGAAACGGAGAGTGCGTTAGGCGTCGATATCCAACGTGTAGAGGCGTTTTCGCGCGTCGGAGAAGGAAAACCGGGAGTCGATCACGTTCTCTTCGTCGAGGCGGTTCAGCGCGTAGCGAACCGTCCGCGAGGGGAGAAGCGTCTCGTCTGCGATCTGCTGTTGGGTCATCGTCTCGTTGTACTCTAAGACCTTCGCGACGAGTTTCGCACTCGGCGGGAGATCGCGAACGTCGTCCCACGTCCCTCGTTGCTCGGCGTCCTGTCGAAACGTCTCTGAAGCACTCATCGTATGCCTATTCCGAATACGAGGTAATAATATTTACTGTTTCGTTTAATGCTTGGGAGTTATCACCCACGACGGATCGTTTCGACCCGAAGCCTCTTATGAACCAACACCCAAAGCTTGGGTGATGACCGACACTGTGGACGACGTCGACCTCCCATACGACGAGGACGAGGCGTCCCAACAGGAGAAGATCCAGGCGCTCGAGGAACGGCTGGAGATCCTCGAGGCGCAAAACGAGGAGATGCGAGACAAACTCCTCGACGCGAACGCCGAGAACAACAAGTACCAGCAGAAACTCGAGCGGCTCACACACGAGAACAAGAAGCTCAAGCAATCCCCGCTGTTCGTCGCCACGATCCAGGAGATCACGGACGAAGGCGTCATTATCAAACAACACGGGAACAACCAGGAGGCGCTGACCGAAGTCACCGACGAGATGCGCGAGGAACTCGAACCGGACGCGCGCGTCGCGGTCAACAACTCACTCTCTATCGTCAAGTCTCTCTCGAACGAAACCGACGTGCGCGCTCGCGTGATGGAAGTCACCGAGAGTCCGGACGTCAGCTACGAGGACATCGGCGGCCTCGAAGAGCAGATGCAGGAGGTCCGCGAGACCGTCGAGATGCCCCTCGAGAGCCCCGAGATGTTCGACGACGTCGGAATCGATCCGCCGAGCGGCGTGTTGCTGTACGGCCCGCCGGGGACGGGCAAGACGATGCTCGCGAAGGCCGTCGCGAACCAGACCGACGCCACCTTCATCAAGATGGCCGGCTCCGAACTCGTCCACAAGTTCATCGGCGAGGGCGCGAAGCTGGTGCGTGATCTGTTCAAGGTCGCCCGCGAGCACGAACCCGCGGTGATCTTCATCGACGAGATCGACGCCATCGCCGCAAAACGGACCGAGTCGAAGACCTCGGGCGACGCAGAGGTCCAGCGGACGATGATGCAACTCCTCAGTGAGATGGACGGCTTCGAGGAACGCGGCGAGATCCGCATTATCGCCGCGACCAACCGCTTCGACATGCTCGACCGCGCCATCCTTCGGCCCGGTCGCTTCGACCGCCTCATCGAGGTGCCCAAGCCGAATCAGGAGGGTCGCGAGATCATCTTCGAGATCCACACCCGCGGCATGAACGTCGCCGACGACGTCGAGTTCACCGAACTCGCGGACGAAGCGGACGAAGCCTCCGGTGCCGACATCAAGGCGATCTGCACCGAAGCAGGGATGTTCGCCATCCGCGACGACAGAACCGAGATCAGGATGGAGGACTTCCGTAGCGCCTGGGAGAAGATCCAGGCCGACTCGGACGCATCCGACGAAGTCTCCAAGACGTTCGCCTAGACCCTCTCCGTTTTCCGCTTCGAATCGCGTTTTCGCGATCGCTTGACCTCGAGTCGCGTCTCAGCCGTCTCCGACTCCAGGCTCGTCCTCACAGCGCCGCGAACACGAGCCACGGCACGACGAACAGCGCGACAGTCAACACGGCGAGAATCAAGAGGTAGCCGACGCCCGTTCCGGCTGCGGCGATCCACGACGGATGATCGAACGCGTTGCGATCGATTGCCATACGAATCGATGTGCAGTCGGGAGGATAAACGTACCGGAGCCCGAGAGATCGGATCGGTTTTCGGACCGTTTTTACCACCTGGGCGGCTAGGAGCCGCCAATGACGAAGATCGTCGTGGTCGACAACCACGGACAGTTTACGCATCTGGAGCGCCGGGCGCTTCGGGACCTCGGCGTCGAGACGGAGTTGGTCGACAACGAGACGCCGCCCGAAGAGGTCGACGCCGACGGAGTCGTTCTCTCGGGCGGACCGGACATGGATCGCATCGGCACGTCGGCGGCGTACCTCGAGAGCGATCTCCCCGTGTTGGGGATCTGTCTCGGCATGCAACTGATCGCCGAGGAACTCGGCGGTCGCGTCGGCGGCGGCGAGTACGGTGGGTACGCCGATGTCACCGTCGATATCGTCGACGAGGACGATCCGCTTACCGGCTCGCTTCACCCCGAGACGCGGGTCTGGGCGAGCCACGCCGACGAAGTAAAGGAACTCCCCGACGGGTTCGAGTTGACCGCGAAAAGCGACGTCTGTGACGTCGAGGCGATGAGCGACACCGACCGCGATCTCTACGGCGTCCAGTGGCACCCGGAGGTCGCACATACCGAGGAAGGCGACGAAATCTTCGAGAACTTTCTCGAGATCTGCGAGTCGAACTGATACGGTTTACTGTCCGTCAGTACCGCCGCTCCCCGAGAACGGGCCCGGGCGCGGCGGTACACGGAGACAGCAATCCACACGAGCGTCTGTCGGTCCTGTTCTGGAATCTGTTACCGCTCTTCGGCAGCCAGAAGGTCCGTGTGAACGACGGCCCGATACTGACTGCCGGTCGCGGCCTCGAGTCGATCGAGCAACGCCGTCACGCAAGAGAACGACTCGGGACGTTCGAACGGATCGTCGACGTCCTGGTCGCGGCGCCGACAGAGCCCGACGAACGAAACGAGCGCGGGACGCGTGCCGGGGAGCGCGTAGACGACGCCGAGGTCGGCGTCGTCCTCGAACTGGTCGAGCCAGTGGTCGATCACCGGTTCGGCCACGCGACGCGGTCGTCGTCGTTCGTCCGCGAGTTCCGCCGCGTCGATGTCGTGGTCCTCGAGCACCGTATCGAGGGCCTCCTGGACCTCGTCGACGTTCTCCTCGAACGAGGGGGCGTCGGCCTCGGCCTCGAGCAGCGTCGCGAACGCCTCGAGTTCCTCGCGTCTGACGGCGACGGGGTAGACGAACTCGTGGGTCTCCTTCGGGAGTGCGTACGACTTCCCCTCGACGCCCTGTTCGCCGGGGCCCGAGCTCCCCAGCATCAGGTCGAGTATTCCCATGGCTACAACAGGTCCGCTGAGCCGAATAAGTGTTCCGCGAACGCACCCCGTTCGCGGTGGTTCTGGGCGGTGATCGCGGCTGTCGCGACAGGCGACTACCACTCCTCTCCGAGTGCCGACTTCGCGCCGCCGTAACCACTCGAGGAGGTCCACGCCCGGCCGCTGTCGGCGTGTTCGACCTCGTACGATCCACCACAGCAGCCACACCGGTATCGACCGGGGGCGGTCACCGGCTTCGAGGCCCGGTGGCGCGTCGCCGTCCACTCGCAGTCGGTCTCGAGACACCGGAGGACGTATCTCGGCTCGGCGAACGACCGGCAGTGACGCGGCGCGTCGAGCGTCGCAGCCTTCTCGCGAAAGCGGGAACCGTGACCCGATTCGCCAAACTGCTGGAACTCCCAGGCGTGGACGAGTTCGTGTCTGACGACCGCGGCGAACTCCTCCCACTCGTAGCGCTCGTAGGCCAGCCGCGTGAGGACGATCGTCGCCACTTCATGGCGTGTATTCCACCGACAGGCACCCGCCCGGCGTTTCGCCCGCGCCGAGACCGACCACTCGAGGGCCCCGAGGTCGACCTCGAGGTCGTACTCGCGGCTGACGCCCCGGGCGTGAATCCGCGCCCTGGCCAGGATCTCGTCGTCGATCGTGAGCCGTTCGCCGTCGGTCACGGGCCGACCGAGGGAGTGGCGGTCCGAAATTCTTTCCGTTTACCCCACGCGGTCGTGGTCATGAGCGACGATCCGACCACGACCGGTGGCGCGACCGAGGCCGACCCGAGCGCCAATCGGGACCGTCCGACCCTCCGACCGGCGGACCCCGACGACCCGGTCCAGCCCTCCGCGCTCGTCCTCCCGGCGGTCGCCGAGGAGCCGCTCGACGAACGCCGACCCTGGCTCGAGCGCCGAGAACTCGAGGCCGCCTACGAGATTCCGGGTGCCGACACGCCGCTATATCTCACACCGGGCGGGGTCGCGATCACGACGACGGGAATCGGCAAGAGCGACGCGGCCACGACCGTGACCGCGTTGCTCGCGAACCCGGCCATCGATCTCGAGTCGGCGTACGTCGTCTCCTGTGGAATCGCCGGGGCGTCGCCGGCCACGGCCGCGCTCGGCTCCGTCGCGATCGCCGACGTCGTCGTCGACTGGGATCGAAAACACCGCTGGGACCGCGATGCGGAGTCCGTCGCCGGAGCCGACGACGGTGACGCCGCCGAATTTGAAACGATCGACCTCCTCGCGTACCGCCCTCGCGATTACGTCTCCCATCTCGACGACCGGGTCGTCGAAACCGGTCTCCGCGGGGCCCGATCCGTCGCGCTTGTCGAGACCGACGAAACGCTCGCCTACCAGCGCCGGTACCCGGACGCGCCGGAAACCGGCCCGATCGTCGGCGTCGGAACGACCGTTACAGGCGACGAGTTCTGGCACGGCGAGCGCTACGCGCGGGAGGTCGACCACCTCTGTGAACGCTACGGCGTCGATCCCTACGTGACGACGCAGATGGAAGACGCCGCGACGGCGACCGCACTCGAGCGATTCGGTCTACTCGAGCGCTACGTGAGCGTGCGTGCGATCGCGAACTACGACCGGCCGTCGCCGGGCGAATCCGTCGAGGAGAGCTTCGACGGGAACGAGGCGAGTCTGGCGCTCGCGATCGAAAACGCCGCCCGCGCCGGCGACGGGGTCGTCGACGAACTCGTCTCGAGCGATCCGCTCGGGATACGGGAGGGCGGCGTCTCGAGTTAAATGACCGTGCCGTGTTTCTTCCGCGGGAGTGATTTCTCGACGTCCTCGTAGAACGCAAAGCGTGCGGCCAGCTCCTCGCGGAGCTCACTCGGCGGAACGATTTCGTCGATGACGACCTCGCTGGCCATCCGATGGACGTCGATGTCCTCGCGGTACTCCTCGCGCAGTTCGCGCTCGCGTCGCTCCCGTTTTTCGGGGTCGTCGATCTCGGAAAGTTTGCGGGCGTAGACGGCGTTGACCGCCGCCTCGGGACCCATGATTGCGATCTCGCCGGACGGGAGGCCGAGGACGCTCTCGGGATCGTACGCCGGACCCCCCATCGCGTAGATCCCCGCGCCGTAGGCCTTGCGGACGACGACCGTCTGTTTCGGCACCGTCGCCGACGACGTCGCGTAGATCATCTTCTTGCCCGCCTCGAGGATTCCCTCCGTCTCGACCTGCGAACCGGCCATGAATCCGGGGGTGTCACAGAGGTAGAGCAGCGGGACGTTGAACGCGTCACACGTCCAGATAAACTCCGCCGCCTTCTCGGCGGCGTCGGGAAAGATCGCCCCCGCACGGTGGGCCGGTTGATTGGCGACGATGCCGATCGGGCGGCCGTCGATCCGGGCGAACGCGGTGAGGATCTCCGCGCCGTAATCGGGGCGTAACTCGAAGTAGGTGCCGCCATCGACGACCCGCTCGACGACGTCCAGCACGTCGTATCCCTCGTTTGGGTGCTGTGGGACGACGGCGTCGATTCCTGCCGGCGAACGATCGGGCGGCGTCGGTTCGCCGCGTGGCGGCGTCTCGTCGGCGTTGTCCGGGAGGTAGCTGATCAACTGCGCGACGAGTTCGCGGGCGTGTTCTTCGTCTTCGGCGACCAGGTCCGCCGAGCCTGACTCCCGGGCGTGGACCTGGGGGCCGCCCAGCGCCTCGAGGTCGATCTCCTCGCCGGTCACCATCTGTACCATCCGTGGCGAGGCGATCGCCATCGCCGACATGTTCTCGACCATGATCGTGAAGTCGGCGAAGACCGGCGTGTACGCCGCGCCGGCGATACACGGCCCGTAGAGCACGCAGATCTGGGGGACGCGACCGGAGAGCATCGAGTGGTTGTAGTAGTACTTACCGATCCCCTCGCGATTGGCGAAAAAGCCGGTCTGCTGGTCGATTCGACCCCCCGAGGAGTCCATCAGATAGAACACCGGCCGACCGGTCTTCAGGGCTCGCTGTTGCATCCGGAGGAACTTCTCGACGCCCTTTGCGGCCATGCTGCCGCGTTTGACCGTGTAGTCGTTGGCCATGAAGTGAACGTCCCGACCCTCGAACGTCGCCGCGCCCGTGATGAGTCCGTCCGCCGGCAGCCGGTCGTCCGTCTCCTCACCGACGCCCTCGGGATGCCAGTCGTCGAACGCCGCAAAGCGCCCATCCTCGAAGAGCAATTCGTTCCCGTCATCGCCGAACCACAACTCGAGTCGGTCGCGGACGAACAGTTTCTCCCCCTCCTCGAGTTGCTCCCGGTACCGTTCGGGACCGCCCTCGTAGATGTCGGCGATCTCCTCACGAAGCCGTCGTTCGCGCTCGGTCGGCTCGAGTTCGTCGGTCTCCGATGCCGTCCGGTCGGCTGGTGAGGGGCTCGCCGACTCGTCGTCGAACTCGTGGACGACCGCCGGCTCGTCGTCGTCGCCGACGTACACTTCGACGGTGTCGCCGACGTGTTCGGCCAACGCGGCGGCGACGGCCGATGCTTCGTCGTCCGTCGCCTCCCCGGCGATTCGAACGTTCATAACAGTTGGTCGATGGAGAGAGACAAAAACCCAGCGCGGATCGGACCGTGATACGGTGGCAAAATGGTTGCACTGTCAGCGACCTGGCGGTCAGCGAGGACCAATCGAGGGCGGACGCGTCAGATCGTGGATGTGGGCGACCCGTCGGCGGCGCGTGGGGCGGAGAGGGGAGTGGCCCGCGCGACTCCATCACTGTGGTCGGTCCCCATCGGAGCGGTGGGGAAAGAGGGGATGTCGGGCGTGGCGCGGGGCCTCCAGAGAGTGGACCGTGCCTCCGTGGTCACCAACACGGAGACGATAGATCGTTGTCGGATGACGTACACCAACGCTTGCGTTCAGTGGTTCAGCTATTATACGGTTTCCTCTCAATCGGTACCGCCGAACCCGCGACACGTCTGCGATTTCAGCGGTAACACGGTGCAGCAATCCGCAAATATGTTCGTCGTCGAACTGATCCACACCGACCGTACTCGAGTGGCCAGTCCAACGCTGCTCGCCGCTCGTCCGCGAGCGAAAGCTGACCACCGTCACTGTCTTCGATAGTGACGTCCGTCGATGTCACGGCGGTGGCCGTCGACGACACGTCCGGCGGCAGTTGCAGGCAGAACGCCCTTCGCCCAACTTCCCCTCCTAGTAGGATAGCGAACGACTCTCTCCGTGTACGTAAACGTTAGCTTTGGTCGACCGAGACACAGTTGGGGACAGCGCCGGTTCGACGCCGAACCTGAGAATCAAATGGAGCGACTCGTCCATCGTCTCACGACGCTTCGTACCCGCCTCGAGTCGGGAATGGACCGTCGCGAGTTCCTCCGAACCGTCGCGACGAGTGGGTACGCCGTCGGCGTCGCCCACCTCCTCGGCGTCGAGGACTTTCTCGGCGTCGACGACGGCGAGGTGCCGATCGTCACGGCGCTCGTCAGAGACGACCCCGACGATCCGTCTTCGCTCCGGGAGCGAACCCGTTCCGTTTCGGCCGAGTGGTACGCCGCCGTCGAGAAGGCGTTCGAACTCAACGAGTTGCTGGCCCGGGTCGGATTTACCGGGTATCTCGGCAGCGCTGTCGTCCCGGGTGACTACGACAGCGCGACCGCGAGCGTCTCGATCGGCGTCTCCAGCGAGGGTCAGTCGATTCCCGAGATGATCGAGGAGTTCGCCGATGAGGTCTCGATCGACACGGAGGGTATTATTCGCCTCGAGCGGATGGAAGACGGCCCGGATTTTACCGAACCGCGACTGATGGAGCGGCTTCCCGACGGAGATGTCCCCAGCGGATTCGCTTGTGAGACGCCGTCGAGTGTGGCGACACTGGCCCCCGCATTGTACCACCCCAACGCGAACGGGCCGTTGTTCGCCACCGCCGAACACGCGTTTAAATCAACGTCGACGCTCGACGGCGAGACGCTCGGGCTTCCGATCGGCAGCGGTGAAACCCTCGAGTTAGGAACCGTCGTCCAGTCCCATCCGATCGAAGACGTCGCGGTCGTCGAACCGAACGGCGGAGTACTCCCCTCGAGTCGGATCGTTGCCCCCTCGGTCGCGCGAGTCCGAGGGCAATACACCAAGTACGGGCTCGCCGACCTCATCGCCCGAGATGAGGAACTCGAGAAGGTGGGTGCGCTCACCGGCCACACGACGGGGCGGATTCAGGGGATCGACGCCGTTACCTGCTTTACCGACGACTTCTGTCGTCGGGGGCAGATCCGCTGGGGCGGAGAGATGGATCTCACCGACGGGGACAGCGGCTCGGTGAGCTACCATCCCGATCCAGAGGGCGAAGACGGTGACGTTCTCATCGCTGGGTTCAACAACGCTCGCACCTGGTGGCCGGGTCAGAGCTACGTCTGGGGAGTGTCGGCGTACAGGCTGACCGAACAGCACGGCTATCACTTCTAGATACATGGCAAAACACGACGATCGGTCGAGCGATTCGGCGTCCGAAGCCGCCAGCCCAGCCCACAGTTCGGAGCCGGCCAGTGACGGGAACGAGCGCACGCCTGAACCGACCAGCGGCGAAACCGGGCGAGATACCGCCGAATCAAAAAAAGCGGATGCGGAGACCGGAGGTTATCGACAGGACGGCTCGAGTGACGCGTCGGATGGCATCGTAAACACACTCGGCGTCGGCACCCGCCTCGTTCTCGACGCAGTCGTGATCGCGCTCTGGGTCCTGTTCTTGGCCCTTCTCTTTCTCGGGCGAACCTGGCCGCGGTGGGCGTTCTACGTGGCGCTCGTCGTCGGAGTGATCGTTTACGTCAACGTGACCGCACCGTGGACCCGAGGCCGCGCTCAGCGGGATTAGCACCTCAACGCGGAGGATCGCTGAATACGTAACGCGACTCTCCTCCGAGGCGTGGCTCAATTCCCAGAGAGGAAGCCACGACTCAGTCGTGAGTGACCGAGACGTCGATAGTCGATCAGGACAGCGAACGACGGTTCAGCGTAGCAGGTTCTCGATGTTTCGATGCCGAATATTCGCCCACGCATCGAGCTCGAGATCGAACTGTTCGAACAGGGCAAAGTGTGGAATCTGGTGGCCGGGAAAGAGATAGTCGGTGCCGAAGACGAGTTGATCGTGGTGTCTCTCGAGGAACGTCTGTCCGTACGCTTCGTCGCGGGTGAGCGCGTTCCACCCTCCAAGCGTAGAGATGTCTCCGTAGATGTTGTCGTACTCCGCGAGTAACTCCCAGACGCGGCCGGGAGCTTCGATCGGCCCCTCCGGAATCCGTCCGAGATCAAGCGCCTCGACGTCCGCGGACATATGCGACCACCAGCCGTGAGCGTGTGCGACGAAATCGACCTCGGGATACGACGCCAGTACGTTCTCGAGTCGGGGGAGGCCGACCTCGTCCCGCAACATCTGTCGGTCGGTGTGAAAGAGAATCGGCAACTCGTAGGTCGCACAGAGCTCGTACAGGAGTTCGAGGCGGTCGTCGTCCATATCCATCTCCATTTTGAGTTCGCCGAATCCACGAGCACCGCGGTCGATGTAGTGCTCGAGGCGGGCGGCGGCGTCCGTTTCGTCGACGTCTCGCGGATCGATCGTACAGAAGGGAACGAGCCGATCGGGATACGAATCGACCTCGTCAAGTACCCACTCGCTCGGCGCTCGGACCGGATACGCCTCGGGAGCATCGAACGCGAGGACGACCGCTCGATCGACGCCGTTGGTATCCATCCACTCGACGAGCTGCTCGGCGAAGAGGGGGTCCCGACCCCGGGCTTCCGTCGGGATAACGTGTGTGTGGGCGTCGAAGAGGGGGAGGTCGTCGACGGTTTCCGGTTCGTTTTCGTCGGTCGCCGTCTCGTTTTCGTCGCCTTCTGTGCCAGTCTCGGTGATCCCCCGATCGTCGGACGGTTCATCGGTCGTCACCGAGGATTTGGACTTTGGTGTCGCCCCATCGGAACCGGTAGACGCACACCCAGCAGCGGCCGCAGAGAGCCCGACGCCTGTTATCGCGAGATACTGCCGGCGTGTCGTGGGCAGTGTTGAGTACAGTGAGTCGCCAGCGTCTGCGCTGCCTGGTTCGGAATCTGCGGACGAATCGTCGGAGGATGGGGACGAACGAGGCATAGCCTGTAGCTCTATGGAGCAGGATATATGATTAGCGCGTGTAGCAGATGCTTAACCTACGCGTGTCCAGGCGATCGAACCTCGGCACGGGATACAGCGCCGTTATTGTCTGTCTTCACCAGGCGGCCCAGGCCGAGTGCCTCGAGGTAGCTACACAGTTACCCGGACACGGCCTCGCGACGGCTGCGGAACACGGAGTGGTGGACGCGAACGTGGTGTGGTCGGCGGACGGAGACCGTGATGGGAGCGACCGTCGACCGACCGGATCGCTTACGCGAGTGCTGACTCGAGGCGCTCGATCAGGTCGGCGTTGCCGACGTGGAGCGGGACGCGCTCGTGGACGATCTCCGGGTCGATCTCGAGGATCGACTGGGTGCCGTCCGAGGAGCGGCCGCCGGCAGACTCGATCACGTACGCGATCGGGTTCCCTTCGAACTGGAGGCGGAGTTTCCCGCGGGGACTGTCCTCGAGTGCGGGGTAAGCGAAGATCCCGCCATAGGTCAGCACCTGATTGACGTCACCGATCATCGCACCGCCGTATCGTAGCTTGTGATCGGGGTTGGACTCGATCCCGCGGGCGTACTCTCGGAAGTCGTCGCTCCAGTGAGGGACACGTCCCCCGAAGCCGTAGACGAGCGGATCGTCGGGCAGAGCCACGTCCTCCTCGACGACGGACCGCTCACCGCCGGTGAGTTCGTACTTCGTGACCGTTCCGTCACGGGCGTAGGCCATCGTCGTGATCGGCCCGTAGAGGACGAACCCCGCCGCGACGAGTGCGGAACCCGGTGCGGGGAGCGGTTCGTCGTAGATGCCAAACACCGTCCCCATCGTGTTGTTCGACTTGAGGTTCGAGGAGCCGTCGAGAGGGTCGACGGCGACGCAGTAGGCCTCGTCCTCGCAGTCGATGATCTCCGATCGCTCCTCGCTTGCGTACTGGGCGACGCCGTCGATCGACGTCAGACGGTCTGCAAGCAACTCGTCGGCCCAGACGTCAGCCTCGACCTGCGTTTCGCCGCTCGGGTTCTCCTGATCGGCGTCACTCCGTCGACCGACCAGCCCCTGACGGATCTCGACCGCCGAGCGAGCGATCGTGGCAACGACGACCTCGACCGGATCGTCCTCTGTCCTGGGGTCGGGATCGGCGACAGTCATCTATTCGGTTGCCTCGAGTGCGTCCTCGGCGGGTTCTTCCTCGTAGATAACCTTCTCGAGGGCGTCGAGGATTCGGGTCGGGTCCTCGCGCTGCCAGACGTTTCGTCCGACTGCAAGCCCTTTCGCGCCGGCCTGAACAGCGGCCTCGACGGTCGAGAGGAACTCGTAGTCCGACGTTTTGGACCCTCCGCTCATGACGACCTTCATGTCGCCGGCGGCCTTACAGGCGTGTTCCATCGCGTCGGGACTGCCGGGATACTTGACCTTCGCGATGTCGGCACCTAACTCGAGGCCGAGGCGAGTCGCATAGGAGATGACCTCTGGCTTGGTGTCGTTTTTGAGGCCCTGGCCGCGGGGATACGACCACATGACGACGGGGAGATCGTGTTCGCGGGCGTCCTCCTGGACGTCGCGGAACTCCTCGGCCATCTCGACCTCGTGGTTCGAGCCACCATAGAGGGTAAAGCCGACGGCGTCGGCGCCGATCTCGGCCGCGTAGTCGACCGAGCAGTTGACCGCCGAGTCGTACTCACCCATCCAGAGATTCGAGGTCCCGTTGACCTTCAACAGGAGGTTGACGTCGTCCTCGTAGCTCGGATAGTACCCCTCGGCGATCCCCTTCTGGACAGCCATCGCAGTGACCGCATCGTGGGTTGCCGTCTCGAAGACCGTCGACGGGTCGAGTTTTTGCGGAACCTCTTCGAAATCGACCGGTCCGTGCTCGAGGCCGTGATCCATCGCCAGAATCAGTGACTTTCCATCGCGCACGATCGGGGAATCGTCGATCGGAATCATCTGGTAGATCCTCCAACAGTCGGCTATAAATCTCTGGTGATCCTAATTATCAAAATTACTTATTTGAGTAGTAATCATATCTAGTACCCACCTGATGAGACGAACAGAATGTGGGTACGAACCCCCAAATACGGACTACTGTGAGTCTATACGGGCCGATCACGGTACAGCGACCGATCGCGACAAGATGGTGGGAGAGCAATCGGCCTCAGCCAGAGAGACGCCGGTGTTCGACTTTCATACATCGATCCTGGACGACGTTGCGGCCGTCGCGTTCGGCTCGCTTGGCCGCCTCGTCATCACGAATTCCTTGCTGGGTCCAGATCGCCCGGACGTCGTCTCGCTCGAGTGCATCGTCGACGATTTCGCTGACCTCCCCGCTCGGGCGGAAGATGCAGACGATGTCGACATCTTCCTCGACGTCCGCAAGCGTATTAGGAACTGACCGGTCGAAAATCTCGTCGGCAAACGGGTTGACCGGAATTACGTCGTACCCCTGCCGGCGAAGATACGCCGGAACGTCGTGGGCTGCTTTCCCCGGTGTACTCGAGCACCCGACGACGGCGATGGTCTCGGCTGACAGGACATCTCGAAGCTCTTCGTCGGATTCGATCGTCATACGCAGCCGTACGTAGCCCAGAGAGAAGTTTTCGGCGGTCTAACGGTCAGCGGAGTACCCGATAATCGATACACTTAGATAGAGAGTCCAGCAGTCGTGATCTCTGGCTCGTCACCGTCACTCTCTTCGATTTCGATGATGCCGTCGAACAACTGCTTGAGCGTATTCATCGTCTGGGTGTCGTGGGCTGTCGAATCGATGACGTAGACGCCCAGCGCGTCCGCGCTCTGGATCCGACCCGTGAACACGTGAAGGAACCGAAAAACCGTCTGCAGATCCGAGTACATGAGCAGCGTCGACACCGAGTGCATGAGCACTCGGTTTTCGGTTACGTTTCGGTCCTCGTAGAACTCCTGGAGAAACTCGGAGAGTTTGATTCCGATCCCCGTCATATCGATCGGTGACGAGGTGTACTTGATCCGTGGATCGTCGTCGATCGTCCCCATTCCCCGCTGTTTCGTCACACAGTCGACGACGCCGATGTTGGCGTTGTCCGTGTCGATCGTGTCCGTAAACTCTTCGAGTACCTTCTCCGCACTGTCTTTCGTCGTGACGATGATCGACCCGTCACCACGATTCGTGCCGCTTTTTAGGACGTCGAACGCGATTCGACGTTTCCCGGTCATGGGTGGGCCCGCGATGAGAACGTTCGTCCCCGGATCGATCTCGGCGTCAGGAACGACATCTACGAGGTCATACATGCCAATTATTCACATCCATGCACAGTTGCGGTGGCGGACGAATCACACCGTCGTCCCTGTACACGTCTGGTAAGAAAATGTCGTATCCTGCTTATAGTATTTTTGATTATCGGGCCGTTGTACTCGGTAATTTCGAATCGTACTGACCGTACCGATTCCGTCGTTGATACCAACTGCTGTGTCGATGACTGGTGATTACTGTACCCGCTCGAACGATCACTGGTACCGAACGCTACCAGTCCAGATGAAACTCTCGCCACGAGATGCCAGCCCATACGGACAGTAAACCGTATCAGGTCACTCCAAACGCCAGAACTGCCCGTCCGACGACGAACGCAAGCGCTGCCAGAAACATTCCGTACTTGAGCTTCGACTGGCCCGCCGTCGGATCGTCGAAACTTTCGTACGCAGCGTACACCATGATCGCGTCGGCGGGGATCACGAGAACGAGGTACGCAATCCCGAAGTACCCAAGCACGTACGGCACCGGACTGGCGAGGACCCCGGCCACGAGCAACGCCGCCGCGACCTGAAGCGCTCGACGTTCGCCGATCGCAATCGGGAGGGTGTTCAATCCCTCCTCGCGATCACCCTCGACGTCCTCGACATCCTTGACGATCTCTCGTGTCAGAGTCGCGATCGCCGCCAACACGAACAGGACGACCGACGGTTCGATTCGCTCGACTGCCGCGGCTCCGAACAGGAACGTGCTCCCGACCAGATATGCGACGAGTGCGTTTCCCACGCCGGGCAACCCCTTGAAGAATTCCGTATACGCGACGAGCGCGACGAGGTTAATCGCTGCGATGGCGAGCGCCTGCCACGGCAACATCAGTGCCAGCGCCACGGCCATTCCGAAGAGAAAGACACTGAACACCAGCGCTGTCCGTGGACTCACTGCCCCCCGAGGGATCGCCCGATCCGGCTGGTTGATCCGGTCGATCTCACGATCGAAGTAGTCGTTGATTGCGTTCCCGGCACCCACTGCCAACCCAGTTGCGGCGACTGCCGCCACCACGTCGAACTGTGCGAGATCCCCACCAGCGACGAACGCGCCGATGAACGTCAACACACTCGCCGCGATTACGTTCACCGGCCGGGTCAACTCGACCAGCCCACGTACCGTCTCGCCCGCTGTCATCAACTGGGTGTGCTCAGCGCTGGCGGTTAAACGGTACGATCGCCGGCGGATGTCCGACGAACTCCGAACAATACCGGTTCCTGTGCTACCGACAGCGGATCAGCGCCACTCCTCGAGATCACAGATCGAGTCGCCGTCGATCGAGAGCCACTTGCTCACCCGCTCCTCACCGGAGGCGTCGACCGGAACGGCGGTCCAGACCCCCTCGTCGTCAGTGAGCAACTCGAGCTGTTCGTCGCCGGACTTGCCGTCCGATTGAACGGGCGCGTCGTTCACTCTCATAGCGTATTCGAAGGTAGGAACCCGGACACAAAGACCCTTTCCCGTCATTTTCAGCCGCTGGGAATCGACCACTCGAGGGTGACTGTCCGCGGTGTGTCGATCGGTGACGAAAGAGGCTGAAACCGAGTGACTTATACGGGGTCGAAGGAAACGAACTAGTGAGGGCGCTTAGCTCAGTCTGGACAGAGTGCTTGGCTTCGGACCAAGTTGCCGCGGGTTCAAATCCTGCAGCGCCCATGTTTCTGTCGCGAACAAAATCGTGACCGACGGAGACTGCATCGCGAAGGGTTTGAACGAGACGAGACGCAGCGCGAACGTCGTGAGCGACCGTCTCGGCGTGGTTCACAATCCTGCAGCGCCCATCACAGATTTTGTAAAACAAAACTGCAAAACGCTGAAGCCGTAAGGTTGGCATCTGGCCTCGAGAACGCAGTGTTGTTGGTTTCCTTTTGGAGAAAATCACGCATACTGAGACAGCAATCTCTTCTACGGAAGATCGTGTCCACAGTTCGGACAGAAGTTCTCACCGCCGTCCAATAGATGCAAACACTCGACACAGATGCGGTTACTTGGTGACGTAGCGACATCTTCGAGAAAACCCATTGCTGTCTCTGATTCGGCTCCTGGTCCGTACCCGTCCGCATAACCTGGAAGGGTTGAGGCCCACTGGACGGTTCCCTCCTCATCAACGACGGCGACGTTCCCAGCGATGTCGAGTTTCCCGTAGTGTTTGAAGGCTTTCGACGGCGTCTGTTCGATGACCGCGTTCAGGGCACGATTGCGTTTGAGATCGCGCTCGTAGACCTCTTCAGCTGAGAGACGCCGTACTTCACCGGGGAAGTCAGTAATCGGATCGTGCTGTTCGTCGATCCGATCGATCTCGACGGTAATGTCGTGCTCGTCATGAAGCTGCGCTAGTAGACGTATCGCGTGGTTGTGCATCTCTCGTATCTCCGCGTCTGCGTAGTAGCGCACTTTCATGGTCCTGAATCGGGTCCTCTGCAGTGGCAATACGGTCGGCGAGACTCTCTGCGAACCAGTCGTTCGCAACCTCGGTGGCATGATCGATCATTTCTTGATGATCCATGTCGGTGTTGTCGAACGACTCGTAGACCCGCCATCGTTCCGCAGGCGAGTCGAACACGAGTACGTGCGTCACTCCTTCCATATTCAGGAGAAACGCTTCGATCGTGCCCGGTGTCGAGCCGGGAAACCCCATTGCACCGTGGATTTTCGGGTGGTCGCTTTCGCCAATCTGCTTCACGATGTCGTCCGTGATCGGTTGATCCGGTAGCGACGAGAGAAACGAAGGCGTCGTTTCGGAACCCGAATTGTCGGCCATACCGAGCGTTCGTGGAGGGACCTCTTGAATCCACGTCAGTCGGTACAGTTGCAGTTCGGTAGGAATGTGTCACAATGAAGGCGAACGAATGAGAATCGAATGTTGACGGAGCCGGTCTGTCCCTCACGGTTTAGTAGCATCCTCTCTGAGTAGTAACGTATGGCTCCGTTCAGCGTCTCGTGGCACACGCTTCTCGAGGAACTCGACGATCTCTCGGAGGGGGCCACGTTGCTTACGCCGCTATCCCACGACCGATTTCGCGTTACCGACGTCCAAGAACAGCGGGTTGTCATCGAGTTCCTCGACCGTGAGATCGACGAGACACGACCACTCCAGCGTGACCAGTTTGAAACACTCTATCGACGAATCACTGAGGAATCGGGAGACTTCGAACTCGACCGACTCCCGCCGGACGCCGATCCGTATCCGGCAGTGCTGAGCCTCCATCCGCGATTCGAGATCAACGAAGACCAAGGCGTAATCGTAGAGAAAGAAGGTGCGACAACCAGCCAGCTGCTCGATACTGAAGACGTATCCGAGCCCGACGAGCAAGAGCGGACCCAGCCAGATCTGAACGTGTACGCCGACGCATTGTTGCTCGTCGACGCGCTCGAACGCCACGAAGTAGACGTCCTCGAAGAGATAGACTCGGACGCGCTGGTCAATCTTTACACGTTGCTGTCTGATGTCCAGCGCAATGCGAACGATCTCCGTCAGGATGTCGCGGACGTGCTGTTACAGCGGCTCCATCACGATCGTCTGGTCAGTGGACCATTTGGGTCCGTTCAGCGGACGACGAGACGCAATCGAGCGCTGAAAGACGACGAGGAGGTACTCCAAACACTCGAAGAAGCCGGAATCGACCGAGAGCGTGTACTTGGTGTGGACCACGAGAAAGTCGACGACGCACTGGATGTTACTGAACTCTCCGAGAGCGATGTCTACGAGGTCAAAGAAAGCGAGTATGTTCGCAAGGCGGAGGTCGACGAAGAACGAAAAGAGAGTCGCCTTCAGGGCCTGAAAGATCAACTTGCAGCCACAGACGGAGAAGATGCCGAGGAACTCCGACAGGAGATCGAGGATCTAGAAGCTCGTATCGATGAGTTGACTGAGTTCAAGTCCGGTCAGGCCTACCATACCCAGGCAGGGGGTGGGCCATGACACGATCAGGCCGAGATTAAGAACGCGAAGAGCGAATCAAGACGAGGATTACCGTCGATACATACAGCCCCGAAGAGGCGTCGATGGGCTGGTATGCGTATCTGGGTGATTTCCTTGACTTCCCCTTCGAAGCTCGCTGTGTCCAACAACGAGAAGAATCTCCGCTAAAGGAAGGCGAAACGGTGCGTGTAGTGGGTATGTCATCGACGGGACCAACTCTCAGTCAGATGTTTGTGACGGTCGAATGGATGGATCGAGAACTCGGCGTCCCACTGGAGCAATTGGAGCCAGTTGACCCCAACGACGACACTGAACAGGCCATTGAAGACTGGCACTACTAGTTAGAGCGCTAAGTTGGTCGTGTCTCTGTTTGTTCGCTCGGCGGGGTTAGTTTGAAGTTCGCGGATTTCGTACTAGAGGGTATGACCCCACGTCCCGTCTCAGAAACACCATCGCAGGACCTCGAAGCCGGGATCAATCAGCTTGCGACTGTCGGACGGCTGTTGGAGCATCCAGAGCTTGCTCGCGTCTACGTCTACGTTTGCTATTACGGACCAGCCACTCGCCCACAGATCAAGGAGGCTCTGGCGATCCCGAAGACCACGGTCTACGATCACGTCGAAACGCTCGAGACGCTCGGCATCGTCACGCTGGAAGGTGACCGACCTGTCGAAGTGACAGCGGAGCCAGTGCAAATCACGACCGACGGCATTGTGGTGACACCGACAATCCTGCATGCAGTCGCGCTTCAAGAGGTTGATGAGGACGTCTCGTACTTCGTGGAGCGACATGGCGTCGGGAAATTGGCTGCTGCAGTCCGACAGGCCGGGTTACACTATGCAGGTCAGATTACACAGCGGATGGTTGCCGATCCACTCGACATTCCGACCGGCGAGGCAATCAGTATCGTTCTCGCTCTGAGACCTGCGCTCGCAGTCGGGCAAGAATACGATCCATACTTCGATGTCATCTTTCCAGAAATCGCAGGCGACATTGAGTTCGAGACTGACCTCGACGTGGCCGCCCCGCTTCCGAACTCAGAATTATAATTTGCCTTCCCTCTCATGGACGAGTCATCTCCTCTCTCCCCCGAGCACGTCACATTGGTCGATACGAATGTCTTCATCAGCGCAGGGAATCCCGGGACGTCCAAACACCGTCGATTCCGTCAAGTCGTTCGACGTGCCGGCGTGACTCTCTTGGTTCCTTCCCGCGTCGAAGAAGTAATCGAACAGGGAGGCGTCAAAACAGCCTTGGAGTGCTTTGTTGAATAGCTGCTGAACGATGGTTAGAGTGGCTCACAGAGCTTTTCTATGTTGATGATGGCGAACATGAGGACAATTTCACGGAACTGTCGATACCAGCCCAGCGCTCGCACGGCATCGCCGAGCGAGCGCTTCGTTGTCGAGTACGACGTTTCGGCCATCCAGCGCTGAGCGTAGCCTTTTGTCCGGAGTATGTGTTTAGCCCGATCTGATTTCGGTACTGTCTCGTAGGAAGCGTTCAACGGACGCGATATGAACAGGCAGCAGACATCGGATACGGCTCTCA
>NZ_WUBV01000037.1:0-32689 GCF_009807105.1 Natrialba sp. INN-245
TGTGCGACCGTATCATTATCCGGTAGGACGGCTTTGCTGCTGGACACATCAAATTCGTCCTACCACTTCCTTGTGAAGCCTTCTGCACCACCGCCTACCGTTTGTATACATAGGATACAAAGAGTACAGACATACATTCCGCACTACTAGTACCACGGATACGCTTTTATCGACACGGATCGTTGATTCTCGTATGTCGATCGATATCGAGGACTTCGAGGAGCGTGCTCCCGAGGAACTCGAGGAGCCGAGCAACGCCGAACGGGTACTTCGGTTTCTCTACGAAAACAGCGACAAGGCGTGGAAGGCGGCGACGATCGCCGAGCGAGCGGACGTCAACGAAAACTCGATCTCGACGGTTCTCAACCGGCTGAAGGAGCAGGATCTCGTCCGACACAAGGGGTCGTACTGGGCAATCACGGACGACACGGAGCGACTGCGTCGCGCGCACCAGTTCCACCGGACAATCCAGCGATTTGACGACCTCTACGGGGAAGAGGATCGCGAGGAGTGGATCAAAGCGAGCGAACGAGCGAACGAATGACGTACGACCGAGGAACGATTGTCTTTGCGGACGATCCGTTTAAGGGTGCAGATGCCAGTCGTCCTTGGTTGCTCATCGGCACGGACGAAACGCCGTTTCACGGCGAGCAATATATCGCACTCATGCTCTCGACGAAAACGTGGTACGACGAGCGCGTTCCGATCGACGACGACGATATCGTCGATGGTGGACTTCCCAAAGACAGTTCGATCCTTCCGTGGGCGGTCGTATCGATCGACGAAGCCCGAATCGATCGCGAACTCGCGACGCTCGACGAGCGACTCGTCGACGAGGTCTCCAGACGGCTCGGCTCGTATATCGGTCTCGAGCACCGCTGAGTATCGATTTCGATCGAAGTTTCCTGATGGATGAAAGAATGGCAGCCGACACACCAATACGCACGTCACGACTGCGGCCAGAACAGGAGCCCTTACCGATGGCAACCGCGACCGCGGTGGGTAGTTACTCCCGCAGTGCGTCCTCGCGCTCGGTCGCCTCGAGCGTTTCTTCTTCGACATCGGTCGCGACGACGGCGGGCTTGTACGCGCCGCCATCGAAGAGGTCGTGGTCGCTGACAGAGGATTCGACGAAGCGGGTAAAGGCACGCCGATTTGCAGGCAGTTCGCCGTACAGCACTTCCTCTTCGACGAGGTCGTAGACCGGAATCCGGGGCGTCAGCAGGGTGTTTTCGCCGACGATGCTATTCTCGCCGACGACGAAGCCCGAGGTGACTCGGCAGCCGGCACCCAGCGAGACGTTGTCCTCGACGATGACGGGCGCGCTCTCGACCGGCTCGAGGACGCCGCCGATGAGCGTGTTCGCGCCGAGTTTGACGTTCTCGCCGATCTGCGCGCAGGAGCCGACCGTGTCACAGGAGTCGACGAGCGTCCCGTCGCCGACGTAGGCCCCGATGTTGACGAAGGAGGGACTCATCATGATACAATCCTCGCCGAGGTAGGCCCCGCGGCGGATCGTCGTCCCGTCGGGCGTGTTTCGCGTCCCCCGAGCACCCAGGTCGTCGGTCTCGCGCAGCGGTAGGACGTCGTAGTGGTCGACGCCGCCGTAGTCGTAGGCCTGGTTCTCGCGCAGGCCGAAGTTGAGCAGAATACCCTGTTTGACCCACTCGTTGGCCTCCCACTCGCCGTCGCGCTTCTCGGCGGCGCGGATCTCGCCCGCCTCGAGGGCCTCGAGGAAGGCCTCGAGCGTCGCCAGTTCGTCCTCGCCGGCCGATTCGGCGTCGACTTCGCCGTCTTGCTTTCGCGCCCACAGTTCGTCGATTTCGCTCTCGAGCGTACTCATGGCTGTCCGAGGATGGCGGGTGCAGGGCTAAAATTCCATCCATTCGGACCGGACTCGAGCCGGCTCAGTCGGCGAGTACGTCCGCGAAGTCGTAGCTTCCGGGGTCGCGGTCTGCGAGCCACACCGCGGCATCGACCGCGCCGGCGGCGAAGACGCCGCGATCCTCGGCACGGTGGGTGAGCCGAACCTCCTCGTGGTTGTCCGCGATGACGATCTCGTGCTCGCCCGTGACGTTCCCTGCGCGCAGGACGTGGACGCCAATCTCGCCCTCCTCGCGCGGGTCGAAGCCTTCACGGCCGTGCTTGCGGTGCGCTCGCGGCTCATCGCCGCTCGCGTCTTCCGAGTCGCTTTGCGACTCGCTACCGAAGTCGCCGTTGGCTTCGATCTCCTCGAGTAGCCGGTTTGCGGTCCCGCTCGGCGCGTCGCGTTTCTGATTGTGGTGGGTTTCGACGAGTTCGACGTCGTAGCCTGCGAGGCTCTGCACGACGTCGCCGACGACGTCGACGAGCGTCTGGACGCCGCGGGCGAAGTTCGGCGCGTGGAGGACGGGGATCTCGTCGCTTGCAGCCTCGAGTTCCTCGCGTTCGTCGTCCTCGAAGCCAGTCGTGCCCGTGATGAACGGGACGCCCGCCTCGGCACAGGCGGCGGCGTACTCGAGGGCCGACTCGGGGCCCGTAAAGTCGATTACGGCGGTCGGCTCACGCTCTTCGACCAGCGAGACGAACTCGCTTGCGGGCTCGACCTCGAGGCCGTCGACCGTCTCGCCATCGGGGTCGCGATTGACGGCGAGGACGACCTCACAGCCCTCGTGCTCGGCGACGGCGGCGAGCACTTCCTGGCCCATGCGGCCCGTCGCGCCGGTGACGCCGACCCGTACCGTCATCGATCACCCTCCGCTGCGTCGGCGACTTCTGCCGGCTCGTCCTCGAGATCCGCGAGGATAGCTTCGAGGTCGTCGCGGTACTCCTCGGAGAGCCGGGACAGCGGCGGGCGGAGGCGAGCGGGACCGTAGCCGCGGATCTGCATGGCCTCCTTGACCGGGATGGGGTTGGTCTCGACGAACAGTTCGCGAAACAGCGGCCCGAGTTCGTGATGGAGCGAGCGGGCGCGCGCGTAATCGCCGTCGAGTGCAGCGCCGACCATGGCGCAGGTTCGCTCTGGTTCGACGTTCGCGGCGACGCTGATCGCTCCGGTCGCGCCGACCGAGAGCATCGGGAGCGTCAGCGCGTCGTCGCCCGAGAGCACCGCGAACTCCTCGTCGCGGGTGCGCTCGATCACTTCACCGATCTGGCCGAGGTCGCCGCTTGCGGCCTTGTATCCCGCGATGTTCTCGTGGCTCGAAAGCTCGACCGCGGTGTCGGGCTCGATGTTTCGCCCCGTCCGCGAGGGGACGTTGTAGACGATCTGCGGGAGATCGACCGCGTCGGCGATCGTCCGGTAGTGCTCTACGAGTCCGCGCTGTTCGGGCTTGTTGTAGTACGGCGAGATGAGAAGGAGGCCGTCGGCGCCTGCGTCGGCGGCGCGCTCGGAGAGTTCGAGCGCCTCGCGGGTGTTGTTCGATCCGGTGCCCGCAATGACGGGGACGTCGTCGACGGCCTCGATGACGGCCTCGACGACCCGGACGTGCTCGTCGTGGGTCAGCGTCGCGCTTTCGCCAGTCGAGCCGACGGGAACGAGCCCGTCGACGCCCGCCGCCTCGAGCCGTTGCGCGTCGGCCTGCAGCGTTTCGTAGTCGATTCGTTCGTCCTCGTCGAAGGGCGTACACATCGCCGGGAAGACGCCCGTGAAGTCAATTTCTGAACTCATTGTGGGTGCGTTGTCGGTTGCTGGTTAGCTGTGGGTTCGCTGGTCGGTCGTGGTTATCGGTCGAGCGGTTTCGCGTCGAAACGCGCCCGCGACGGGGGTGCCACTCCCGCCTCGAGCACAATCAGACGCGTTTACGTTTCGGAAAACGGGGGGCGGCGTCGCTCACCGCAGCGCGGACGTTCGGACGAGCGACGCGGCACATACTCGAGAGAGGGACCCGAACGAACTTATCCGTTGTGACTTCTCTCGGCATCTGTGACGAACGCCCGCCGAATCGGGACGTGGTGCGACCGGGACCGACAGCTGATCACCTCGATCGGTGTGTATCTCGGATCGGCAGTTTTCACTCTCACTCATCAATAGATCATCACTCGAATCCGCTTTCGACGATATTTATAGGCTCGAGTGTCCGAGTAGCGTACATGAACAAGACCGGCTTGCAGCTTCGGATGGCGTTCGTCGGAAGCATCCTGTTCGGCCTCTATCTGGTCGCGGCGTGGTTTCTCGTCGAGGCCTTTGGCGTCTCGCTGGCACCGCTCGTAGTTCTCGGAATCGTCCTGTTGCCGGCGGGGCAATACAAACTCGGCAAGTGGCTCGCGATCAGAAGCGCCGGTGCCGAGGACATGCCCGACCAGGGACGGTACGCCCGCGTTCACCGGATGACCGAATCTCTCTCGCGGGACATGGGCCTCGAGAAGCCGCGGCTGATGGTCGCCGACATGGGCGTCCCCAACGCGTTCGCGACCGGTCGAAAGGGTGCAGGCGTCGTCGTCGTCTCGACGGAACTCATGCAGATCTTAGACGAAGACGAACTCGAGGGCGTCGTCGCCCACGAACTCGCCCACCTCAAAAACCGCGACACGGTGATGATGGTTCTCGGACAGTCGATCGCGACCATCGTCGGCTACGCCGTGTTCTTCGCCGTCCAGGCGATCGGCGAGAACAACCCCGCGAGTTTCGTCCTCGCGTGGGTCGCCTCGATCGTCGCGAACTTCCTCGTGATGATCCTCGTGATGGCCATCTCGCGGTACCGCGAGTACGTCGCCGACGACACCGCCCGCCAGTACGTCGGCACCGGCGAACCACTCGCTCGCGCCCTCGAGAAGATCTCCCGCGGTGCCGAGGGGCGTGAGTCGCGAATCGATGACAGCGGCGTCAACGCGCTGTGTATCTTCAACGCCGATCGGAGCATGCTCCAGCAGGTGTTCTCGACTCACCCGCCGACCGAGAAGCGAATCGAGAAACTCCGGTACTGATCCACCCCACACTCACGGCCCGGTCACGGTTGCATTTTTACGGGAGGGGAACCCACTATCGGTCGTGACGGAAATTCACCCGGGGCAGCGCGTCGCCGTTCTGGTCGACGCACAGAACCTCTACCATACGGCTCAGAGCCTCCACAGCCGTAATATCGACTACTCCGCGCTGCTCGAGAAGGCCGTACAGAACCGACAGCTAACCCGTGCGATCGCGTACGTCATCCGTGCGGACGCGCCGGAGGAGGAGAGTTTCTTCGATGCGCTGATCGACATCGGGTTCGAGGCGAAGATCAAGGACATCAAGACGTTCTCCGACGGGACGAAAAAGGCCGACTGGGACGTCGGCATGAGCTTAGACGCCGTGACGCTCGCCAACCACGTCGATACGATCGTCCTCTGTACGGGCGACGGCGACTTCTCCCGGCTGTGTTCGCACCTCCGCCACGAGGGCGTCCGGGTCGAGGTGATGGCGTTCGAATCCTCGACCGCCGAGGAACTGATCGACGAGGCCGACACGTTTCTCGATCTGGGCGAACGGACCGACACCTTCTTGCTGTGACAGCTGGCTCGAGAATCACGTCACATCTCCCGTGGCACGTTCGCTGCGCTCTCGTGGCGCGTTCGTCTACGTCTCTCGCGCTACGCTCGCAAACGTTGCGACCGTCCCGATCACCAGCGCGAGGCCGGTCAACGCGGCGACGGTGTTCGAGGTGAGAACAGTGGGCTCGAGGAAAGTCAGGCTGCTGACCGCCAGGAGACCGAGACCGAGACCGATCTGCGCGACGTCCATCTGGTAGCGATTACTTGTCCGACCTATATAATAACGATGATCGGCCGAACGCCACGGTCGGTGACAGGTTCGACGAACCGCGTGGCTTGATACGGATTGCTGTAACGGTTTACCGGTGAAACCACAGACGGCTCGTGGTTTCGCCGGTAACGATTTACAGCAGACCGTATGACACACGGAGGCGACCGAGACGGTCGACGCCGGAGTCGACCGAAGGGCTTTCGCCCCGTCGGGTGAACTCCTATGCGATGAGCGAGTCAGCCGACGGACGTGCGGATCTCTCGAGTCTGCGGACGGTCGCCGACTATCAGTTCGGGACGGGAACCGGCGAGGCGCTGTTTCCACCGGAGGAGTCGCTGTCGATCAAACGGACGACGTCGGGCCGGCCCCAGCAGGTCCACTCCGAGAACGGCCGAATCGTCTCCTTCGGCGTCGACGGCCGATTCACTCTCGGTCTCGAGGGTGGTCGTCGGCTGCTCGACGTACTCGAGCATCCGGCCTATCGCGTGATCGTCGACGACGAGAGCGAACCGTTCGTCCGGGATGAAAAGAACGTCTTCTCGAAGTTCGTCCTCGAGGCGGGCGAGGAGATTCGGCCGGGAGACGAGGTCCTCGTCGTTCACGAGCGCGGCGAGTTGCTCGCGGTCGGGACAGCACAACTCGACGCCGAGGCAATCGCGGACTTCGAGACGGGAATGGCCGTGAACGTACGGGAAGGCGTACCGGAAGGCGGCTGAGACGGGTTGGGGTACGCAAGTACCGGAGCCAACCGGAACGTATCGTCGCGTCTCTGTCGACACCGTGTGCCGATCGACGGACGGGGCAGCTCCGGACGTCGAGAAGAACCTCTCCGATACGGGCTGTTATGGGACCTCCCTTACTCTTCGGCGGGCTCGATCGGAAGGTGGTCTACGCCCTCGGCTTGTATCACTTGCCGGACGTAGAAGTCTTTCTCGGATGGATCGTCGGTCTGTAACGCTCGTTCTAGATGATCTTGGCTCTGGTGGCTCAGCTTCGTCATCTCGAGTAATGCCGAGAACTCGACGAACTAAAGTATACCGTATGATCCGCTCAACGTCAACAGTAATTTTTTCTCGTCATAACTAATTGTAGGTGAAATAGCTGCAGCGAAGACCGCAGGGTAAAAGGTTGCGGGTGTCGACGTGTCGGGTATGTTTGGAGGAGGCGGTGGCGGACTCAACCCGCGCAAGATGGAACAGATGATGCAACAGATGGGGATCGATGTCGACGATATCGAGGCCGAAGAGGTCATCATCCGGACCGAGGAGTACGATCTCGTCTTCGGGGATCCGGAAGTGACCAAGATGGACGCTCGCGGCCAGGAGACCTACCAGATTATCGGCTCGCCCGAGGAGGTCGAGGCCGGAAGCACCGGAGGAGACACCGACGACGCCGGATCGGCGATCCCCGACGACGACGTCGAACTCGTCGCGACCCGCGCCGACGTCAGCGAGGACGAGGCCCGTGGGGCACTCGAGGACAACGACGGCGACCTCGCCGCCGCGATCAGCGACCTCGAGTAACTGCGTGAGCGACGAGACCGATGCCGGGGCGACTCGGGACGACGGTGACGACAGCGACGGCGACACGCCGAGCGACCGCGTCCCCGTCTTACTCGTCCACGGCGACCGCGAGTTCCTCGTCGAACCCGGCGAGGAGATGGGCACCGACCTCGGCGTCCTCGAGGTGCCCACGGACGTCGAAGCCGGCGAGACCGTCGAGACGCACCTCGGCGACGCGTTCGAGGTGCGCCGACTGCGGGGACCGGATCTCTTTCATCACTTCGAGCGCACCGGCGCGCCGATGGTACCCCGCGATATCGGACTGGTTATCGGCGAGACGGGAATCGCGCAGGGCGACCGCGTCCTCGATGCGGGAACCGGGACGGGCGTCCTCGCGGCGTCGATGGCCCGCGCCGGTGCCGACGTCGTGACCTACGAACGCGACGCCGACTTCGCCGACGTCGCCCGCGAGAACATGGCACTGGGCGGCATCGAAGACGCCGTCGACGTCCGCACCGGCGACCTGCTCGAGCACGTCGGCGACCTTGAGCCTTCCTCGTTCGACGTGCTCACACTCGACACAGGCGATGCGGCCGACGCGGTCACACACGCCCCTGAGTTGCTCGTCGAGGGCGGCTTCGTCGCGGTCTACAGCCCCTTCATCGAGTCGACTCGCGAGGTGGTCGAGACGGCCCGCGAAGTCGGCCTCGCGAACGTCCGCACGCGCGAGACTATCCAGCGCGAGATGCAGTTCGACGACCGCGGCTCGAGGCCGTCGACCGCACCGGTGGGACACACCGGCTACCTGACGGTCGCCCGGAACGTCTGATACGGATTGCTGTCCCGATGGGCCGACACCCCACCCCATGGGTCGCGGCTGTGCCGGCACTGACGGACAGGAAACCTACGACTCTACTCGCTGTTCGCCACTGGTTGGCGTTCAGTCGTTTCTCGAGCCCACGGCGTTAGACTCGAGAGAGCGGAGACCGACCGGAGACGTCGATGTTGAAGGTCGTACTGCCTTACAGCCGAGGGTAGCGGTTACCCGACACACGCCCTTTCTTTCGGGTCCGCCATGCAATCTGGAACGTCGACGGCTTCGCCGTCACGACCACGGGGCGAGGACGTACCGGCCATCGAAACGGAACACGTACAGGTTACGTACGGCGACGGAACCGAAGCGATTCGTGACGTCTCGCTTCGCGTCGAATGCGGCGAGTTCTTCGGATTTCTCGGTCCGAACGGTGCGGGGAAGACGACCACGATCCGGACGCTGGTCACGCTGCTGTACCCGACCGAGGGCACCGTCAGAGTAAACGGGTTCGACGTGCGGACCGAACCGCAGGCCGTCCGCGAATCGATCGGCTACATGGCACAAGAGACCAGCGTCGACGAGGAACTCACCGCCCGCGAGAACCTCCGGTTCGCCTGCGAGGCGTACGGCGTTTCGAAATCGGATCGGGCCGACCGGATCGACGACCTCCTCGAGATCGTCGACCTCGCTGACGTCGCCGACGAGCGGCCCGCGACCTTCTCCGGTGGGATGAAAAAGCGGTTGGACGCAGCAACCGCGCTGGTCCACCGTCCACCGCTTGTGTTTCTCGACGAGCCGACGACCGGACTCGATCCGGCGGCGAGACGTCGACTGTGGGAGTACTTCGAACGGCTCAACGACGCCGGAACGACCGTCTTTCTCACGACGCAGTACCTCGAGGAGGCGGATCGGCTCTGCGATCGACTCGCGGTGATCGATGATGGTCGCATCGTCGCGAGCGACACGCCCGACGCGCTCAAATCCCGTGTCGGCGGCGACGTCCTCGCACTCGAGCTCGCCGACAGCTCCGCTCGAGGGCTCGAGCGCGCGACACGCGTCGTCCACGAGACGGACGCGGTCGACGACGGGTCACTCGAGACGACCGAGGCAGGTCTCAGGATCACGTCCGAGCGTGCCCGTCGCGTCGCCCACGACCTCGTGATCGCGTTCCACGAGGCCGACGTTCGCGTCACCGGGTTCGACGTCCGGTCGCCGACGCTCGACGACGTCTTCCTCTCGATCACCGGCGATGCTCCGGACTGTAGTGACGACTCCGATCACTCACGGCCGGCGGAGCGAACGACGGATTCACGGCTCGAGGACGGCCGGGAGGTCGTTCGATGAGCCCTGCGTCACATCGGTCGGACGGGGGCTCGGGCGACGTCGAGGAACACCAAGCGCCGGCCGACCGCCCGCGCAGGTCGGGAAACGGGTTCGTCGGCGATACGCTGACCTCGCTGAAGCGGTGGCTCGTCAAAACATCGCGCAGCCCCTTCGTGACGTTTTCTTCGCTCGTCCAGCCGGTCGTCTTCTTCGTGTTGATCGCCGCAGTTCTCGGTGCCGTCGCCGACAACGCACTCGCGGGGGCGTACGACGGCGACGTGGCGTACGTGACGTTTCTCACGCCAGCGATCGTGATCCAGTCGGCACTCGCCGCGGCGGCGGTCTCCGGGATCGGTCTCGTCAAAGACATGGAAACCGGGATGTTCGACAAGATCCTCGTCTCGCCGGTCGATCGGACCGCGATGCTCCTGGGGAAGGTTCTCTCGGAACTGCTCCGGATCGCGGTCCAGACGATGATCATCCTGGTGCTCGGGTACGTCATGCTCCGGTATACCACCGGAACGTCGATCGATTCGTACCTGCAGACCGGCGTCGTCGGCGTCGTCGGCGTCGTCGGTATCGTCGGTATCGCCGTCTGTTTCGGCCTCGTCTTCGTGGCGTTTTCCAACGTCGTCGCGCTCGCGACGCGAGACGAGGAGGCGACGATCCTGATCGCGAACCTGCTGACGTTTCCGCTGCTGTTCGTCTCGAGCGCCGTTCTCCCGCTTTCGGTGCTTCCCGGCTGGATCCAGGCAGTCGCGGTCGTAAATCCGGTCACCTACGGCGTCGACGGGATCCGGGCGTTCATGCTCGGCGAGGACGTGCTGTCGGTGTTCGACGTCGGCGCGTTCGCGGGACTCTGGAATACCGTCGTTCCGTCCGTCGCCGTCCTCCTTGGCTTCGCGCTGGTCACGGGGGCGGTCGCGAGCAGGCTCGTCGGGGACGCCTGGAAGGCCGACGTCCGGTAACGGATCTCCCGTCGCCGAGAAACGAACGCCGTCTTTCGGAGGCGGCGTCAGTGTCGTTTCCGCTGACGGGAACGAGAAGGTGTGTCGACTTCGGAAAGAGTGGTTTCCACGAGGTGTGTCTGCGCCCGCCGAAGGCGTTCCGACAGCGACGGCGCGGTGATGTCGAGTTCGCCAGCGACCGCTCGGAGCGACGTCGTTCGTGGAATTTCGAAGTACCCCATCTCGTAGGCGGTTCGAAGCGCCTCGTACTGACGGTCAGTCAGCCCGTCGCTCGAGTCGTCGGCGTCTCCGTCGGGGGTGAGCCGTCGGAGCGTGAACTCACCGTTTCGCCGCCAGAACGCCTGAAACTCCTCGAGGGTCTCTCTGTCCGCAAACCAGCCGGTCTGGATCCAGCCGGTGGTCGTCACCCGAATCCGATCGATGACGGAGTCGGTTCTGGCGAGCCCGCGGAGTGCCGAGAGGTCGTCGACGTGGTTACCGAGTAACGCGTCCATCCCGATCGCCGGCTGGATTTTGTAGCGGGCGGTTCCACCCGTCCGCCCGGCCAGCGTATACAGCCCCACGAACGCAGCGTCGTCGAACGCCTGCTCTACGGCATCGTTCTCGCCGCCGGTCGCGTAGACGATAAACGGCGGGTGGCCGCCCTGGTCCGGCCCAATTTCGATCTCGAGGGTCGCTTCGGGGACGGCGTTTGCGACCTCGACGAGCGGGAGATGCTCGCACGTGATCTCGTATTCGGCGACGAAACCCATACGTCAACGCGTGGATGGCATCAATTATAGTACTCGAATTCGCGCGAACCGACACGCTCGAGCGTCGGCTCTGTTGGGGTATCGCCGTCGGCGTCTCTTCCCCGCATTCGGGAGTAACAGAGACGCCCACCGGACTCGTCGCCAGTGGTGATGTGTACCCCGAATCGGCGTCGACACCGACCGATGCTAATCGACGTCGTGTTAGTTGTCGTCCTCGCGCCACTTGTACTCACAGTCGCTGCAGATGAAAAACCGCGTCTCGGACTCGTCGGCCGAGCGGATCTGTTGCATGTACCAGTAGGCGCGGTCGTTGCCACACTCCGGACAGTGGGCGTCGGTCTCGGGCAACGACGTCTCCTCGGAGGACTCGATGATCTCGCTGGCTTCCTGGCTGTCCGTGACGATGTACTGGTCGGCGTCGCCTTTCGGCTTCGTAAAGCCACAGCTTCCACACGTCCAGATGCCGTCCTCGGCTTTCATCATCGAACCGCACTCGTCGCAAAATTCCATGGTATCCGGGATACGTCCGCCAGGTAACTTAAGAGACGCGTTTACCATCTCGAGTCGACCATCCGTCGGTCCCGGCCGCATCGCTGATCGCTGCGGTGGATGCCACTAGCCCTCGCCTTCCGACTGAAACGGCTCGCCGACCGCCTCGCGAGGCAAGACGTTGTGGAGTTCGCTCCCGAGGTCGTCGGTCGACTCGAAGCGCTCGGCGTCGCTCGCTTCGATGAGCGAGCCGAGATTTCGCTCGCCGTCTGCGAGCAACAACGTGACGTCGTCGAACTCGGCCGCCGCCGCGTCGTTCGTCACGGGGTACTCGAGTCGTTCGAACGCCGATTCGACTTCGTTGAGTTTGATCTCCCCAGTCACGGCTCAACCGACGACGGCGGAGTCCTTATGACATCCTCCTCGGCGTGAACGCCGAGGTTTCCCGGGCGTTGGGATATTATGGTTTGCAGTCGGCGACCTGTTCTCTCGGTGTGAACCGGCCGCTCTCGCGATCGAACAGGTGGACTGCTGGCTGTGCCATCCAGCCGGTACTCCTATCCACGGACGAATCGTCCGTCGGACTCGGAGGTACTTTCGCGTCCTCGAGTTTGCATCGAATGTTTTCGGCTCCGTTGACGTCGGCGTTGGCGACGGTGTCACACTCCTCACAGACGTACAGACCGCGTTCGACGCGTTGACTAGCGTCCTTGCGGCCACAACACGCACACGTCTTCGAGGTGTTTCGTTCGTCGACCGTCTCGACGGTGATTCCGCGTTCTTCGCCCTTGTACTCGAGCATGGTGATGAATCGGTCGAACGCCCACCGGTGGAGTGACTGGTTGCCTTTCGATCCCCAGTCTTTCGACTCGCCGTTCTCACGCTCGCGAATACCAGAGAGGTCTCCGACGGCGACCGTGCCGACGCCACGACGCGCACACTCCTCGATGATCGTTTTCGAGAGCGTGTGCAAGAAGTGCGTTCTCCGGTTCGACCATTTTCGGTCAAGTCGGCGGGCCTCATTCGACCTCGAGTCGTCACACTTCGCACGTTCCTTGGCGAAGTAATACTCGTCTTCTTTGAGCGCCCCGCCTGGATAGAGGTCTGTCTCGTCGCCATAGGAGACAGCGGCGAAGTTGCTAATCCCGAGGTCGATGCCGGCGGTTCGTTCGCCGGGCGAATCGACGTCCTCGAGTTCGACGCGACAGACGAGGTGAAGTTCCCACTCGTCTCTCGCGTCGTTCCAGACGGCGCGAACCTGTTGGACGTTCTCGACGGTTGCGTCCGGATCGGGTTCGTATTCGCAGAGAATAAAGTCTGACCAATGCTCTTTGAGGTTGCGGCCTTTCGAGAGCCGGACGCGGTTGTGTTTCGGGTCGTGTTTGAAGCCGTCCTCTTTGAACGTGACTGTCGACCGCGGGTGCTCGTCGCCACGCTTTCGGTAGCCGGGCGGGTTCGCCGTCTCGTCGCCGTTCTGCCGCTTCGCGTACCACGACTGGAACGCCTCAGCGAGTTCTTGGATAACTCGCTGACTCGACTGTGCGTTGAGGTCGGCGTAGCGTTCGTGATTCTTGAGGTACGCGGACAGCTCGGCATGGCCTGGAACGTGACCGGTTTCGTGCCAGATCCGATCGGCCGTCCACCGAGCGACGTTCCAGAGTTTTGAGGCGGCGAACCCGAGCGAATCCAGGTCCTCGCACACCTGTCGGTGGTTGCGAATGGTCGCAACGTAGGTGCGAGTGACCCGATTCGCCATACGTAGCCTATTGTTCTGTAGTGATATAAAGGCAATCCAACCGGAGTGAAAGTGAACAGAGTGGTGAATATCCGGTCGGCATAGTTGCGGTGGAAGAGTCCCAAGTGACGCGATTCACGCCCGCCGTGAACGGCGGGACTCTCTCGCTGTTGTAGGTAGTTCGTCGTCGGTTCGACTGAGTGTCCGCTCCGCGGACGGTACGGGTGTATTTCGGTTCGAAATACTAATCGGGCGGGGTAGCCCAGATACGAGGCGATGCGGGAGATCCTCCGTCGAGTCGTCGCGCAGTTCGTCGTCGACCGCCGAGTGTTAGCGCTCGCGTTCGCGCGAATGGCCGACGGAATCGGAAACTCGTTTCTGATCATCGTCATCCCGCTGTACGTTGCGAGCGACGTCGTCGGCGGTGCGACGTTCGGTCTCGAGGAGGCGGTGATCATCGGGATCGTCCTCTCGCTGTTTGGCTTTCTCAACAGTAGTTTTCAGCCGTTTACCGGTCGGCTCTCGGACCGGATCGGCCGACGGAAACCGTTCATCCTGCTCGGACTCGGCGGGCTCGCGGCGACGAATCTGGCGTACCTGTTCGCGGAGTCGTATGTTTCGCTCGTGGTGATCCGTGGACTCCAGGGAGTGAGCGTCGCGTTCATCGTCCCGGCGTCGATCGCGCTCGTCAACGAACTCGCGACGACGGGCGACCGGGGCGGGAACATGGGTGTCTACAACACCTTTCGGCTGGTCGGCTTCGGTGCCGGCCCGGTCGCGGCCGGAGCCGTCGTCAACCTCGGCCCGTACTCGGTTCCGGAGCTGACGGTGTACGGGCTCGGGGCCGTGTCGTTCTCGTTTCCAGGCCTGACGGTGAGCGGGTTCCAGGCGGCTTTCGCCATCGCCGCGATCACGGCGGCGATCAGCTACCTGCTCGTGACCGTGCTGATCACCGATCCCGAGGGGACGGAGGCGAACGCCGGCGCAGACCTCTCGATCGCGATCCGCGATCCGTCGGGCAAACACCTGCTCGATCCGATCTTCACGCTGGGCGTCGCGTCGCTCTTCATGGCCGCCTCGATCGCACTGCTCGCGACGATTCAACCGCAAGTGAACGCACGCTTAGAGCAGGGATCGACCTGGTTCGGCCTCCAGTTCGCCGGGTTCATCGTCGCCCAGATCCTGTTGCAGACGCCGATCGGGCGGGCCTGTGATCGGTACGGTCGGCGACCGTTCATCGTCGGCGGCATGCTCCTGTTGATCCCCTCGACGCTCGCCCAGGGGTTCGTCCCGACCTCGGAGACGATGTTTCTCGCGCGACTGATCCAAGGGATCGCGGGCGCGATGGTGTTCGCCCCGGCGCTCGCGCTCGCGGGCGACCTCGCCGGGGAGGGCGAGTCGGGCTCGAAGCTGTCGATCCTGACGATGGCGTTCGGGTTCGGGATCGCGGTCGGCCCGCTGGCCTCCGGCGCGCTGATCGGCTACGGCTTTGCAACTCCCTTCGTCTTCGGGGCCGCCCTCGCGACGCTGGGGGCGGTTCTGGTCTATACGCAGATCGAGGAGACCCTCGAGACCAGCGCGTCAGTCCCGATCGTCGGTAGTGACTGACCAGGGAGAAGCGAGCATTACCGGAGATCGTATCGCTCGCCGAGCGCGACGGGACGCAACGCAAAAGTAGCGGATCCGCGTACGATCCGACGATGACGCTCTCGGAGGAGGCCACGGAACGGCTGGCCGACGTGGTGGAGCTACAGCCGACGAAAAACGCCGAGTTACAGGAACGGTGGGGGATGGAAAGCGGCAGCGAGGTCCACCAGTACTTGGAAGGGGAGCTGGGGGACTACTACTTTCGCGACGACAACAGCCTGATCCGCGCGACGGCCGAGGCGGCGGATCTCGTCGACGTCGAACCAGGCGTCGAGAGCGGGGAAGAAGAGGGCGGCGCTCCGTCGAAGATCCGTGTCCCGGAACGGCAAGCGCGGATCGTCGAGGTGCTCGCCGGTCACGACGACGAGTCCGAAAGCGTCGTTTCGGTCCTCCACAAACTCAGAGACGAGTTCGACGTCGACGCCGAGGCCGAGGACGTCCGCTCGGACCTCCAGAGTCTCCGCCGCAAGGGCGTCGTCGAGGTCAAGTACCGGACCGTTCCGACGTTCCGACTCGCCGTCTCGAGAGACGAACTCGAGGTCAGCGTCTCGGATTGACGCCGCGTGCGGAATTCTCGCCGCGTCGCTACAGTCCCGGACGCCGTCGCCGGCGTCGCTTCTCGAGTAACTGTCGACAGCGTTTCCCCGGCCCGCCTTCGATCGGCCACCCCTTCGTCCGCCAGGTGGGTGGCTCCGGTTCGACGTGAGGGCAGGTGCTCGAGCACTCGGCGGCGGTCTGTGTCTGATTCTTCGCTCTACAGTGGGGCGTCAACTGCGACCCGTCGACGGCTCGGAGCTCGAAGTGACGACAGTCGGGACGCATCGTCTCGACGAACGATCGCCAGCCCCGTTCGTAGGCTCGCTCGGCGATCTCGAGGCGTTTCTCGCGTTTCTCCTCCGAATCGACGTACTCGAACCGGGCCGCCGAGGCGTCCCGGCCGTCGCCCTCCGGGCGCTCGAGGATCCGCGTTCCGGGTTCGTCGACCGGAAGCGTCCGAGGGTACCACTCGACCTCCCCGACGAGCGCGTCGGGCTCGAGTGCGAGCACGCCGGCTTCGATCGGCAGATCCTCGAGCAAGACGGGTTCGACGCGCTCACCGGTTTTCCGGGTGGCGACCCAGACCTCGTCGGCGAGCCCCGTCGCGACGTCGTACTCGAGTTGTCGACCCAGCGAGCGGGCAGCGCTCGCGTCGAGATCCGGCTTGTTCTCGATGGCGACGATCCGCTCGAGCCAGTCTGGATACGCCCACTTTCGGCGGATCTGAATGCGGTTGCCGTCCCGCCGGGTCTCGAGGATTCCGCGCTCGTCGGCGCGATGGATCGCCTCGCGGACGTACCGCCAGGGGTAGCCAGGGTGGGGGAGTCCGTCGCGGTAGTACGCCCAGTCGGCGGGCGCGTTACGGACGACGTACAGCAGGTCGCCGTCGAGGCGTTCCGGGCCGAAGTTCGCACGCTCGTGGAGGGCGTCGGGGTCACACTCGAGGACGAGCGTGTCCCAGCGGCGGCGTTTCGTCCCCAACTGGCGGGCGACGAATGCCGTGTGCTCGGTCGACCCGTCGAGCGGCCAGTTGCGTTCGGCCCACCGACAGGTACGGAGTTCGAACGCGAACTCGCTTCGCGAACCCTCGGTCACTGTCCTGTGGCTGGCGTTCGATCGGCAAGTGTGCTCCGATCGAACTCGAGTCTCGCGGCGGCCTGTTCTCCGACCGGATCGACGGCCTCGAGCGCGCTCCGACGCTCACCCCGGGCGAGATGCACGACCGCCGATCGGTGCGGACTCGACCGATCGGTCTCCGGTGTTCGCACGGACTGCGGCGACGGCGAGCAGCCGCAGGCAGACGACGGCGGCGACGAACGGAATCGCGGGAACGAAGACGACGCCGACGACCGTGATCACGGCGGTGACGACGAGGATGGGAGCCGCGAGCGGGAGCAGTTGCAACACGGCCATCGCGAGCAGGTACTCGCCGCTCGTGACGACCGGCCACAGCGCGTTTCGATCGAACGCGGCACGGAAACGACCCGTCCGCGCGTAGTTGATCATGCCGGCCGGGAAGGCGTAGTAGATCGCGAACGTCATGGCGGTACCCGCGAGCAACACCACTCCCGTGAGGAGTGCGACGACGAGGCTCGTCCCCCAGACGAGCGCTTCGGAACCGGCGAGAACCGGTGCCACAGTCTGGAGCGCGTAGTAGCCGACGGCAGCCAGGATCACCCCCAGGACCCCCCCGACGACGAGCGGCCCGAGGAGGTAGACCAGCGAGATCGCAACTGCCCCGACGCCCGTCGTGGCGAGCTCAGACCACGAGTCGAACGCCGGTGGCTCCGCCTCGCCCTCGAGCGTCGTCTCGAGGACGCGAACGCCGTAGCCGGCGAGGACGAGCGCGGGGAGGACGAACACGGAGCCGAGGACGAGCAGGCTCCCGACAGCGGTCCGCCGGATTGGGTCGCCGCGAAACGGGTAGCGAAACGCGTCCTCGAGCATCGTCAGTCCCGCCCGTGGCGGGTCAGACAGTGCGGGAGGCCGATCAGTTCGACGGGTTCGGAGTTGTCGGGCGAGTAGACGACCATCTGCCCTTTCTCCATGTACGGCACTTTCGACTCGAGATTGCTGGGGATGTTGACGCTCTTGATGGCGTCCTCGTCGCCCAGGTTGAGGACGATCGTGGTGTTGATCTGCTTGAAGACGGCGTCGTCGATGTCCTGGGGGTCCTGCGTGATGAGAAAGAGCCCGAGCCGTTCCTTGCGGCCCTGTTTGGCGGCCTCGGTAAACTTTGTGATGACCTTGCCCGCCTGGACGCTGTCGGCGTCGGTGAGGAAGTTGTGGGCCTCGTCCATTCCGAGCACGAGCGGCGTCTCCTTGATCCGGTCGTAGCTCGGATCGTTCGAGAGCTTCTCGTCGATCAAAAGCGAGGAGAGTGCGAGGACGACGGCTTCGGTCGCCCGCGTGTCGTTGATGTGGTAGGTCGGGACGACGGTCAGTCCGCCTGGACGGACGAACTCGTGGATCAGATCGGTGATCGGCCGGGCGTCCTGGTCGAAGACGTGGCCGAAACCGAGGACGCGTCGGCGGACGGCGTCGAACGTCGCCTCGTGGACCCGCCCGGACTCGTCGAGTTCCTCGCGCAGGGCGGGGTCGTCGAGGAACGTCGTGAACTCCTGGTAGGTCCCGCCGGGGCCGTACTGGTCCCGGAACCGGGGGAGGAGCACGCTCACGAGCGCGCCGTACTGGTTGTCGTTTAACCCGCTTCCCGCGACGAGCCAGGGGTTGTCGTGGACCATCGCGAACGGGATGGTGAACTCGACCTGTTCCGCGCGGTGGTGGCCCGCCGAGTACGTCGCCGAGCCGATCTTCGGGACGAACGCGGTCGTCTCCGAGACGCCGCCGTAGGCGACCCCCTCGCGCTCGAGGCGTCGAGCGAATGCGTCGTCCAGGTCGGGATTGTCGTCGTGCATCTGGGCGTACTCGTCCTGGGGATCGAACTGGACGACCGCCGGGCCGACCTCGCGGCCGTCGGGCATGGGGTAGGTCCGTTCGTCCGCGAGGAACTGCCGGAGGACGTTCTTCGCGCCGTGGGTCTTCCCCGATCCGGTGCCGCCGGCGATCAGCGTGTGTCTGAACGCGAGTGGATCACCGGCGTCGTAGTCGTCTTTCAGCCGGTAGTCGATCGTCGGTGGCGTGGCGGCCGTCCTGACCTTCTCGCCGCCGACCGAGAGGTGGCCGAGGAAGACGCCCTCGTCGGGGATCTTGAGTCCGGTCTTGATCTTCTCGGTGTCGTCGGCGGTCCGGATCACCGTCTGCGGTTTCGGCACGCGGTCGGTCATCCGCCGTTTGAGTTCGCCGTCATCCTGATACAGGACGGCGACCGGCTCGAGCGCGGCAACGAACTTGTAGTCGGCCTCCTCGATCTCGTCGGTGCGCATCGCTCGCCGGGCGTGGATCTCCGTCGCGTCGTCGGCGTGATACTGCTGGGCGTACTCGAGGGCCGTAATCCGACAGAAGAGCGTCTCTCCGTCGGGGTAGGGGGCGAGCAGATAGCTCCCGATGCGGATCGACGATCGGTTGCCGCGGGTGACGTACGCCCGCAACGCAGTGTCCTCGCCGTCCTCGGCGACGCGCAGGCCCTGGGAGACACAGAGTGCGCCGATCCCGACGTCGTCGCCGCGGGGTTCGACGGCCGTCCGCTCGAATTCGTCGCGTTCCGTCGAGACGTCGGCCGAGTTCGAGTCGTCGCTCGTCGCCTCCTCGCCCGCACTCGAGTCGGCGGGAGCGGTCGACGACGGCGACGAACCGTCCGAACCGGCATCGAAATCGCCGAAGTCGCCCAGATCGGTCATACTCATGCAATCCGACCGGTTCCTAAAACGCGTTTCCCTCCCGATCGGGTGAGATATCAGAGGGATAACACCGAGTGTCAGCGATTGCTCGAGTTCGAAGCGCATTTAACCCGCGACGTTCGTCCGCAGAGATCCAGACGGCGGCGACCGGCGATCAGGCGTCGAACGGGACGTCTTCAAAGAGGGTGACGAGTTCGGATTCGCGGTCGTACTCGAGGATGCCGAGGTCGGCGAGCGCGGGAAGGTGATTGTGGTGGAGGGCGATCTTCGACTCCGTCGTGTCACCGAGGCTCCCGGTCCCGTGGCCGGCGAGCGCGGACGCGAGTTGCTCGAGTGAGATCGGCCGGTCCGACGAATCGAGCTTCTGGAGGAGACGGATACGGACGGGATCGAACAGCTGGTCGACCGACTCGGCGCCGTACTCTTCGATCAACGCTCCGGCGACGCCGGTACGGATCGGGGGTTCCTCGACGAGTTCGACGCCGTCTTCGATGCTCCAGTCGACGAGTCCGAACTCGGCGAGACGGGGAAGATGGTTATGGACGAGATCGATCCGGACCTCGTGGCGTGCCTTTCCAACGGGGCCGTCGATCCCTTCTCTGTCGATCAGCTCCGTCGTCAGCTCGGCGAGCGAGAGGTGACTGCGCTCGTCGAGGATCTCGAGCAGATGGAGGCGACGCGGGTGACCGAGGATCTCGTACCGCTCGGCCGGAACACTATTCGGGGGCGATCGGTCGCCGCCGTGATGAACGTCCGAACTCATTATCGATACACACCAGTGCAACGAGGATAAGCCCGCTTCCAAAACGATTTGGGTCGGTAACCCAGCACCAACTCCCGTAGTCCGGGAATACCCGACTCTGAACGGCTCATTGTGGCGATAAATGATTACATTACTCCGTCTCACCAGCGGGATTCGCTCACCGCCGGTGTCTCAACGTCGCTCCGAGTTCTTCGTTCGAGTTCGGTCACGGGCTTTTTGCGTTCAGAGATCGTAGGATGACGCATGCTCATCGTACGCGGTCTGGCGGGAGGAACCGACCTGACCGGAACACTGTACGAACGAGGTGAGCAGGCACCCTCGTTCCGTGGCGCACCGGACGAAGACGCCGCGTACGTCTGGGTCTGCGACGAGTTCTACGAGGTCTCGAGTGGCGGGACGGTCCAGGTCGTCGACGGCCGGGAGATCAATCTCGCGTTCGAATCCCCGATGCCTCGCGGGTTCGACACCCGCGAGCAGGCCCTCGAGTGTGCCAAAGAACACATCAGGACGCAGTTCGCCCGGATCGGACTCGATCCCACAGACGTCGAATTCGAAACCGAAAACGGGAGTATCGAGGCCGAAAACTACGGGTGATCGCTACACATCCCAGCGGAGGTCGTCGTAGTTCCGTCGCTGGCTCGTCTCGAACTGCGTCTCGAGGGTCTCCCGGAGCGACCGTTTCTCCGAGCGGCCGATCCGCGCGAGTTCGTCCGCCTTCGCGACGATCGTCGGCGGTCCGTGGGCGACGGCGACGTCCTGGAGCACCTGTCTCGTCAACCGCTCGCGCACCTCGGGATCACGAGTAAACGCGTACGGCGCTTCGATCCGGTAGACCAGGTCGTCCCGCGGATCGTAGACCACGAAGAACGTGACCTCGTAGGCCGCCGGCTCGAGTCGCCGGTCGACGCCGAGTGCGTCGCCCTCGATCGAGAGCGGGCGATCGACGCCGCCACGCGACCGGAACCAGTTCGTATACGAGAGCGTGGACGTCTCACGCTCCCAGCGTTCGCCGTCGACGTCGTCGACGTACTCGCCGCGTTCGAGTAAGCGGGTGAACATCGCCGTATCGTCGGCCCAGGGAACGCTGACGTCGACGCTTCGGTCGGACTTCAGCGTCCGCGTGACGACCCGCGTCGCGGGATTCTTGACGAACCCGACGAGCGGCACGTCCCGGTCGACGAACTCTTCGACCAGTCGCACGTAGTTTTCGAGGACCGTCGTCGGTCGCGGGTCCTCGAGCAAGAGGTCGGCCAGGTCGGGATGCTGGTCGGTCCAGCGAAGCAATCCGCGAGGATACAACGGGCCGTCGAGGACGAGCAGATCCGTAACGTCCTCGGCGTGATCCAGGGCGTGTCTGCTCTCGGCGAGATACAGCGCGAGTGCGTGGACGACGCCCTCCGCAAAGCGGGGGAGTTGTGGCACTTTCACCGCCCGACTTCGGCTGTATCCCTCGTCGAACTTCCCCCACGTCTCGTCGACCGTCATCGTCTCGTCGTTCGAGTGGACCGTCATCACCGTCGTTCGCGACCGGTGTAACTCGAGGTCCGAGGGCGTCGAACTCATCGCCGCCTGGGCGATGTCGATCACGAGGCCGTTTTTGAACGTCGTCGGGTTGATCGTCCCCGCGTCGAGACCGTGTTCGGTCGGGAACTCGGGCTCACAGAGTGCGATCTCCTCGCAGTCGACGACGCGGCGCGACTGCTCGTCGACCGGCTCGAGGACGGTCCGCCCGTCCGACCGAAGCGGGTCGAGAAACTCCGCCCAGACGGTCTCGGCGAACGCCCGGCGGTCGCGTTCGTCGGCACCGTGGTCGATCCGCCGCGCCAGCTGGGCGATGCCGTCGAAGTGGACCGGATCGAGGGTCATGACCCATCGCTCCCAGCGCACCCGCAAAAATCCAGCGCCATTTTGCCGGCACGCGATCCGGACTGTCGTCGGCCTCGAGCGCGATGTTCGATCTGTCGTCGACCGTCTCACGAACAGGTCCGCTTCTCGACGATCGCGTGCGTGTCGGACTCCGGGTTCTCCCCCTCGAGTTCGATCGGCTGGTGCGTGTAGGTCACGGTCACGCTCTCGACCGCCGCGTCGTGTCGGGCGTCGACCCGTTCGCAGACGGAGGCCGCGAACCGTTCGTCGCGGACGTCGCTTCGGTCGAGGGTGACGAGGTAGCGACGCCATCGGAAGTCGGGAACCGTTTCGGCGGCGTCGGGCGGTGGTTCCGTCCGATACTCCGACGCTCCGATCACGTCGACCTCCGCACCGTCCTCGAGGTCGGCCGTCACCACGTACCAGCCGTAACTCGGGGTTGGATCGGGGGCGAACATCTCCCACTGGTGTTCCGCTGGATCCACGGTTTCGACCGGCTCGAAGACGGGCGCGTATCCGAACGTTCCGAGCGTCGACACGACGATGCCGACGAGGACGCACGCGTGGACGGCGGGACCGACCCGCGTCCGGATCCGACCGAACGTTTCGCGACCGCGCTCTGTCGGTCCGTGGAGGCGCTCGAGCGTACCGTCTCCGGCCAGCGTTCCCGGGAACGGACGGGCCGCCCGAAACGCGGTTTTCCGTCGCCGCGCGCCGGTGACACCTCGTTTCGCGTGGCGTTCGAGCCGTCGTCCTCTCGCGGACAGTCGCGTGCTCGTGGCTCCCGCGGCCGACTCGAGGACGTCCCAGCCTCGAGGAGAGAGAAACAACAGGATCGCCGCCGCGAGAAGCGGCGGAAAGAGGCCGACGGCGACGGAAACGGTCATGCCGACGACCGTCATCAGGAAGACGGCCACGTAGCCGATCCGGAACCGTCCCGCAAAGACGAAAAGCAACGGCGATCCGACCAGCAATCCGAGCCAGACGTACGTGCCGGCCTCGAGCAGAATCGGCCGAGTGGCGAGGGAGTTGCCGAGGACGATCGTCATGTGGTCCTGTGCGAGCGCATAGGCCAACGCGTCGCCCCCGAGCCACGTCTCGCCCTCGAGTTTGTGGACCGCGTTGTTTGCCAGGAGGGCGACGATGTAGAGCAAGACGGCCGCGGTCGCGGGCGTCGCGATCCGCCGATCGGTCGAACCCGCCCCGTGTGTGTCACTCGACTGGTTCGTAGCCGCCGATCGAGTCGTCTCGTCCGACTCGCTCTCGTCGGTCGACCGCGCCCCCGTGGCCCACCGGCTCCCGAGCGGGAGGAAGATCGCCAGGAACAGCAGTTCGCGAAACAGTCTGTCCCCGCCGTTCAGGACGTACAGATTTCTGACGTGGACCGAAACGACCAGGACTACCGCGAGGGTGGTGGCGAGTCTCGGCCGGTAGCCGACGATCAGGGCGACCGCCAGTAGCGCCGTCGCGGCGAACAAAAGCGCCTGGAACCACGGCTCACCCGACAACGCGTGAATCGAGTACACGCCGTCCAGACCGTACGCCTCGAGGGAGACGTCCCTGGGGAGAACGCCGTCGTCCGTGTAAAACGCCGTCAGGTGTCGAGCCCGGTGGAACACGTCGAACAGGAGGACGCCTCCGAGCGCGACGCGGAACGCGACGAGCGCGCGCGGGTCGATACCGAATCGGCGCTCGAGTGCGGTACGGAGGCGTCTCGACTGACCGGTGGGCGGGGAGGGGACCATGGTGGGGGCGGGCTGGGGTGGGGTCGAGCGGACGTGGGAGTTTCCATCCGCTCGAACGCGCGTCTGGGGTTTCCGTCGCCCGAAACCACTCAACCGAATGCCATATCGTTTGCGGATCGTCTGCCGTCTCCCCGGCAGGCGCGCCGTCGGACGTCGACTCCGCACGTGCGACTTCGACCTGGGACGACGCGTTGCGTACAGTCGACAACGATAGGTAATTACGCGAGGATGGGCATTCCCTCGGATATGGACGCTGCGCTGATCGTTCTCGACGGCTGGGGACTCGGCACCGGCGACGGCCGGAACGCGGTCGAGGCGGCCGAGACGCCGAATTTCGATCGACTCGCGGAGACGGGCGCGTCGGGCCGGCTCGAGGTCGCCGGCCGCCGCGTCGGACTCCCCAAAGGACAGATGGGAAACAGCGAGGTCGGACACCTCAATATCGGTGCCGGACGGGTCGTCTATCAGGAGTACACCCGCATCTCCGACTCGATCGCCGACGGCTCGTTTCGCGAGAACGACGCGATCAACGCGGCTTTCGACGCCGCGTGTGAAACCGACGGGCGCGTCCACTTTCTCGGCCTCGTCAGCGACGGCGGCGTTCACTCCGATCACGAGCACCTCCACGCGCTGATCGAACTCGCCGGTGATCGGGGCGTCGAGGCGGTCACCCACGCGATCACCGACGGTCGGGACACCTCGCCGACGGGGGGGCGGGAGTACCTCGAGACGCTCGAGGACGTCGTCGCCGAGCACGGAACGGGCCACGTCGCCACCGTCTCGGGGCGGTACTACGCGATGGACCGCGACCAGAACTGGGAGCGGACGAAACGCGCCTACGACGCGATGGTAAACCGGGAAGCCGAGTACGAGGCGGCGTCGGCACTCGAGGCGGTCGAGGGGTCCTACGACCGCGGCGAGACCGACGAGTTCCTCGAGCCGACCATCGTTTCCGACACACCGGCCCTCGAGGACGGGGATTCGGTCGTCTGGTTCAACTTCCGTTCGGATCGTGCACGCCAGCTCACCCGAATGCTCGCGGATATTCGCTCCGAAGACTGGGCCGACCAGTTCGAGACGAACTCACCGGACATCGAGGTGGTGACGCTGACCCAGTACGACGAGACGTTCGATCTTCCGATCGCGTACCCGCCGACGCAGCCCGAGAACGTGCTGGGTGAGGTGCTCGCCGACGAGGGCAAGACCCAACTGCGGATCGCCGAGTCCGAGAAGTACGCCCACGTCACCTACTTCTTAAATGGCGGCCGGGAGGTCGAGTTCGACGGCGAGATTCGCGAGATCGTCGAGAGCCCGGACGTGCCGACCTACGACTTGCAACCCGAGATGAGCGCCCCGGAGGTGACCGACACCGCGATCGACGTCGTCGAATCGGAGAACCCGGACGTGCTCGTCCTCAACTACGCTAACCCCGACATGGTCGGCCACACCGGCGACTACGAGGCCGCGATCGAGGCCGTCGAAGCCGTCGACGACCAGCTGGGACGGCTCGTCGAGACGCTCGAGTCGGCGGGCGCACACGTTCTGATCACTGCAGATCACGGCAACGCCGACGAGATGGGGACCGAGGAGGATCCACACACCGCACACACGTACAACGACGTGCCGGTCGTCTATCTCGCTCCCAGAGCGAGGTCGGGGACCGACCTCGAAAACGCGAACGGGGAGGAACGACCCGTGAGCAACGAGAGGAGCCACACGGTTCGCCATGGCGGCACGCTCGCCGATCTCGCGCCGACGCTACTCGAGTTGATCGGCGTCGATCGACCGCCCGAAATGACCGGCGAGCCGTTGCTCGAGTGAGTAAAACGCCTTCGTTTCGTCGCGCGCACTGACGAGCCTCCGCCCACGAGTGTTCCCCGGAACGGGACGAACGCGCCGTAGATACCAGTGGCCACAACACCAAAGAGCATGTGTTCAGGTCTCCTCGAGATCGTCGCGGATCTGCAACAAGAGTGGCCACAACACCAAAGAGCATGTGTTCAGAGGTCTGACCTGTATGTTACCGTTCCCCTGGCCCGTGGTCGGATCGGTGCTCGCGGGGATCGGAACGGCAGCGCTGTTCGGCTACCTCTGGCAACATCGTGGCAACCCGGGCGCAAACTGGTTTCTGTTGACGCTCGGGGTGCAGATGTCGTGGTGTTTCTCGTACGGATTGTCGTTGCTCGTCTTCGACCCGGTGGTCCGATGGCTCTTCGAGGTGGTGACCTGGATCGCCACGGCGTGGATCGGGCTGACGTTTCTCGGCTTCGCACTCGAGTACACCGGTCGTGGCGCGTTCGTCCGAACGCCCTCGTTCGGCGCGTTGACGCTCGTTCCCGCGGCGACGACGCTCCTCCTCGTGACCAATCCGATACATGGCCTCGTCTGGGCCGGGTTCCAGCTCGACCCCGTGTTCGGTACTGCGACCGTCTCCTACGAGTTCGGCGTCTGGGCGTACCTGACGATCCTCAGTAGCGTCCTGTTCGTCGCACTCGGCGTCCTCTTGCTGTTCGACACAATCGTCAACTACGGCCCGCTCTATCGGTCGGAGGCGATCGCGGTCGTGATCAGTACAGTCCCTCCCGGGATCGCCGTCCTCGTCTGGCTGTTCGAACTCGGACCGGTGACACAGCTCAACCTCGCGCCGATCATGTTCATCCCGCACGTCGCGCTGGACGCGTACGCCTTCGTCGGCGGGCGCATGTTCACGTTCAACCCCTCGACTCGCCGGGCGGCCGAGCAGTCCGCAATCGAGGAACTCGAGAGCCCGTTCGTCGTCGTGGACACCCGACACCGGGTCGTCGATCTGAACCCGGCGGCGGAGACGACGTTCGACGTGACGTCACCGGCCGTTCTTGGCGAACGCCTCGAGAACGCCACCGACCTCGACGTCGAACTGACCGCCGGCGACCAGATCGTCACCGACGACAGTCCCGGCGAGTTTCGCGAACTGGCGGTGTCGGTCTCGGAGCTCCACGACTCATCTCGCCACCGGGTCGGCTACACGATCCTCGTCCAGGACATTACCAGCCAACGCCGACGGGAACAGCGTCTCGAGATCCTCAACCGAATTCTTCGACACAACCTTCGAAACGACCTGAACGTCGTCGAGGGATATCTCGACATCGCGGCCGACCGGACGAGCGACGAGGAGTTGCACGAGACGCTCGAGCGAACTCGAGCGAACGTCGCGGATGTCGTCGACATGGCGGAGAAGGCGTGGGCGTTCGAACAGGCACTCGACTCGATGGAGGAGTCCCCATCGACGGTCGTCGTCGAGGAGGCACTCTCGGAGATCGCGACGGACGTCGAAGCGGTGACCGAAGGGCACGTCGAGGTCGACGTCCCGGCGGATCTCGTTCTGTGGACACAGCGAGAACTGTTCGTCCAACTGTTCGAAAACCTCGTCGAGAACGGCATCGAACACGCGGACAGCGAGACGCCGGTCGTCACCGTCTCCTTCGAGGGACTCGTCGACGGTCGAACGGCCGCCGTCTCGGTCAGCGACGACGGTCCGGGTATTCCCGACTACGAACTGTCCGTCCTCGAGCGAGGCGAGGAAACTCCCCTCGAGCACGGGAGTGGACTCGGACTGTGGCTCGTTACGTGGTGTGTACGGATGCTGGGCGGTGGCCTGTCGTTCGAGACCGACGGCGGGACGACCGTCACCGTTCGTCTGCCAACCGTGGCCGAACCGATCGGATCGCCGTCGGAGTCGTCGGAGACGCCGCCGCAGGCGGCCGAACGGTAGCCGGCGGTCGGCGAAGACGGATCGGGACGAGACTGGTCGATTTACACTGCTATGTCGCCTCCTTCTGGGAGCCGTCCGAATTGTGGTTTCGAACTCGCTCGTGACGCCAGTTCGACGGCCGAGATAGCCGTTATCTTTATCGTAATTTGGCTGGCCGTTCTTACTATCACGAACACTGCTCGCTTCGCCCGCAGTTTCCCAGCGGACTGCCCACCATCCGAGACGGTCGACGGTCCGTCTCGTTGTGGTAGACGAACGCGTTGTGGACGGAGCGAACGGTACGTAATCCGTCAGTTTGGCGAGTCGGAGGTGTAATATGAACTACGAGTCGCAGCGAGAGTCACACGGGGGCGGACCCGTCGAAACGCGGTGTCCACGTCGGCGGTTTCACGTCGTCTACCTCGGGACACGAGAGACCGACCGAGAGCGGGTCTCCGAGGAACTCGAACCGATCTACAAGCTTCGAACCGTCGACTCGGCGTCGGCCGCTCGCGACGCACTCGACGAGGAGATCGACTGTCTCATCGTCGGGCCCGACCTGACCGACGAGGAAACGATCGACGTCATCGAGGGCGTCCGAGGTTCGACCACCGACGTGTCGGTCGTCGTCATCACGCCGTCTGCTGACCCGGCCATGCTCCGTGCGTTACTCGAGGTCGACACCGCCGAACTCGTCGACGTACGCGACGAAGAGGGGATCACCGACCACGACGTAGAGCGCCTCCGAACGCACGTCGACGAATACTACCACCGATCGATCTCGGACATCAGGGAGACCGTCTTCGACATTTCTCGATCGCTGATGGGCGCAGCACCCGACGAGACCGACATCGAAATCGAGTGGGGGCTTCGACTCGTCGGCGAACAGCTGGATGCGGATCGGTGTCTACTCTTCGAGTACGCCGAGGACGTCCTCGATCCGACTCACGTCTGGGATCGCCGCTCGAACTCGCCGGCCGAAGCCGACCCCGTCTCACCCTCGGCGTTTCCCGGGTTCGACACGCTCTCGAAGTCGTTCGATCCCTACGCCGTGCCCGCCGATGTCGACGATCTGGAGTTCGACGTCCCCGAGGGCTTCGTCGGCGATATCGGAACGCCAGCCGACCGTGACGATACCTCCACAGCCGACGCCGACAGTCACCGCTACCTCGCGGAGCGAACCCTCGAGTCGTTGCTCGCGGTTCCGATCGTCGTCGACTGGGAACTGATCGGTATCCTCGTCGTCGAACAAGAGACCAGACGCCTCTGGCCCCGTTCGCTTCGCCAACAGATACAGACGTTCGGCGAACTCGTCGGCTACACGCTCGACCGGGAACGACGCAGGCGGGAACTCGCCAGACAGAACGAACGACTCGAGCGGTTCGTCTCGGTCGTCAGCCACGACCTTCGGAATCCGCTCAACGTTCTCTCGGGGTACATCGAACTCATCGAGGAAACGGGCGATCCGGAGCACATCGAGGACGTCTCCGTGGCCGCGGATCGCATGGAGACGATGATCGAGGACCTGCTGACGCTCGCTCGACAGGGGGAAACCCTCGAAAAACGCCAGCCGGTCGACCTCGAGGACGTCGCTCGGAGGGCCTGGAACGCCGTCGACACGGCGGATGCGCGACTGGTGACGCGGGAGCTAGGAACGGTCGACAGCGACCCTGGGCGGCTCCAGCAGGCGTTCGAGAACCTCTTTCGAAACGCCATCGAACACGCCGGTGCTCGGGTGACCGTCACGGTGGTCGGAACGGAAGACGGGTTCGCCGTCGAGGACGACGGTCCCGGTATCCCGGCCGACCAGCGCGATTGTATCTTTCGGGAGGGATACACTGGCGGTGACGGAACGGGTCTCGGGCTGTCGATCGTCGCGACGGTCGTCGACGCCCACGGCTGGTCTATCTCCGTCGAGGAGAGCGACGACGGTGGCGCACGATTCGCGTTCACCACGGCGGACGACTCCAACTCCCGCGGGTGCGCCCGTCCATCGTGACAGCAATCCGTATCAGTCACCACAAACCGTCTGAGACGTCTCGAACGGCGAGACGGTCGGAACGTCATCTAACCAAAGCTACAGGTGCGCTCGAGCCGAAAATCGAGATATGGCACGGACGAACGCCTCGCGGATCCTCGAGGAGACGACCATCGAGAGTGGGCGCCTCGAGGGGCTCGCGGCTCGCATCGAGACGTCCGGTGACAGCTCCTCGCTCGAGGTTCGGACACCGGTCACCGACGAACCGATCGGCGCGATCCCGGCCTGTACGGCCGACGACGTCGCGGCTGCGGTCGACCGTGCTCGGTCGGCCCAGGCCGACTGGGAACGGGCGACCGTCGACCAGCGGGCGGCGATCCTCGAGCGGTTCGGAGACCTCGTCCTGAACCACCGTGCGGAGTTGCTCGACGTGGTACAACTCGAGACCGGGAAATCCCGGCAGCACGCCCTCGAGGAGATACTCGACGTCCCGCTGACGTGTTCGTACTACGCGGCGAAGGGGCCCTCGATACTCGCGGACGCGGATCGATCGGGTGCGATACCGCTGGCTTCCGAGGCGACGGTCACGTACGACCCCGTCGGCGTCGTCGGCGTGATCTCGCCGTGGAACTACCCGCTGACGCTCGCGATGACCGACGCGATCCCTGCCCTGCTTGCGGGCAACGCCGTCGTCTGCAAACCCGACGAGCGCACGCCGTTTATCGCGCTGGCGCTCGCGGATCTGCTGGTGGCGGCCGGCCTACCGGACGGTCTGTTCCAGATCGTCACCGGCGAGGGAGCGACAGTTGGTCCCGCGCTGATCGACGCGGTCGACTACGTCGCCTTCACCGGCGGCACCGAGACGGGGCGAACAGTCGCCGAACGGGCCGGCCGGAACCTGATCGACTGCTCGCTCGAGCTCGGCGGGAAGAACCCGATGGTCGTCCTCGACGACGCCGATCCCGAGACGGCCGCTCGCGGCGCGGTCAAGGGTGCGTTCACCAACGCCGGACAGCTCTGTCTCGCCCCCGAACGGATCTACGTCGACGACCGACGGTACGACGAGTTCGTGGACGCCTTCGTCGGCGCCACGCGGCGTCTCGAACTCGGTCTCGAGTTCGACTACGGCCCCGAGGTCGGCTCGCTGATCGACGGCGACCACCTCGAGGGCGTCCGCGAGCACGTCGAGAGCGCGGTCGCGGACGGCGCATCGCTGCTCTCGGGTGGCCGCGCCCGTCCCGACGTCGGCCCGTTCTGTTACGAGCCGACGATCCTGGCGGACGTCGACCCCGACTCACGGGTCGCCTGCGAGGAGACGTTCGGCCCCGTCGTCTCCGTCTACCCGGTCTCGGGCGTCGACGAAGCGATCGAGCGGGCGAACGACTCCGAGTACGGACTGAACGCCAGCGTCTGGACGACCGACCGCGAGCGCGGCCGTGGGGTCGCTCGCGAGATCGACTGTGGCACCGTCTGCGTCAACGATCCCTACACCGTCGGCTGGGCGGCGACTGATGCGCCGATGGGCGGCGTCGGCGACTCGGGACTCGGCCGACGTCACGGCCCAGAGGGACTCCGGCGGTACGTCGACGCCCGGACGATCGCGACCTCGAGAATCGGCCCGCTTGACGCGCCGCCGGGCGTCTCGCCGCGCTGGTTTGCTCGCTTCATGCTCGGACTGACGATGGTTCAGCGACGACTCGCGAGGTGGGTGCCGTGAGCGACGCCGCGGTCTTTCTCACTGGGTTCCCGGGCTTTCTCGGCTCGGCACTGCTCGAGCGCGTCCTCGCCAGCGGCGACGGGCCGGTGGCCTGTCTCGTCCAGCCACAGTACCTCGAGACAGCACGCCGGCGAGCGCGGGAGATCACCGCCGGAATCGACAGGGTCGACGACGACGCGGTTCGGCTCTACGAGGGCGACATTACCGAACCCGACCTCGGACTGGGCGACGAGTCGCTTGGGGACGTTCGCGAACTGTATCACCTCGCGGCGGTCTACGACCTCGCCGCCGACCGCGACCTGGCGGAAGCGGTCAACGTCCGGGGCACCGAACACGTCCTCGAGTTCGCCGCTGTGCGCGACGTGGATCGATTCCACTACGTCAGCACCTGCTACGTCAGCGGCCGGTACGATGGCGTGTTCACCGAGGACCACCTCGAGGAGGGCCAGACGTTCAACAACCACTACGAGGAGACCAAGTACCGCGCCGAGGTCGCGGTCCAGGACCGGATGGACGCCGGCCTGCCCGCGACGATCTACCGGCCCGCGATCGTCGTCGGCGACAGCCGGACTGGCGAGACCGACAAGTACGACGGCCCCTACTACCTGCTCCGGCTCTTGCTGGCCCAACCCGAGTGGCTCTCGGTGGCGTTTACGCTGCCGGGCTCGAGCAACGCCGAGCTCAACGTCGTTCCCAGGGACTACGTCGTCGACGCGATCGCCACCCTCAGCGCCCGCGAGCAGACCGTCGGTGAGGTCTATCAGCTCTGCGATCCCGCGCCGCTTTCCGTCCCGCGGTTCGTCGACGTTCTCGCGGAGGCGGCCGGCCACCGCACCGTCACGCTGCCGACGACGAAACCGATCGCACGAACGGTCTCGAGTCGGCTCTCGTCGTCGCTGTCGCTCGAGCCCGCCACCCTCGACTATCTCGACCATCCGACGCGGTACGCCTGTCCGAAGACGCGACAGGCGCTCGAGGGGAGCGGACTCGAGGTGCCGCCGCTCGAGTCCTACGTCGATCGACTCCTCGCGTACGTACTCGAGAATCCCGCCGTCGGCGACGAGCCGATGGTCTAGTACCGAATTTTTTATGTGACCATATCGATGGCTGAGGTATGGAATGTCAGACTATCGATAGGTCAACGGAAGTCGAATCCGTTGACGATCACCCTCGAGCACTCGGTAGGCTGAAACGGACCGTCGCACGTTCACCCGTCGTTGCGTTCGTCTTGTTCGCCTTCGGTTACACGTGGGTGATCGACGCGATTGCACTGCTCGCCTTCGAAGGACCCAGTGAACTTCACAGCATACCTCGTGTCTGGGGTCCGCTCGTCGCGGGCGGTGTCGTCGTGTGGCTACTCGACGAAGACGTTCGGTCGTACGTCGGACAGGTCAAACACGTCCGTGTCGGTATCCACTGGTACGCGATCGGGATCGCCATCTCGCTGTTGCTCACCGACAGTGAGACACTCGTTGCGCTGGCGTTCGGCGCTACCATTGGCTTCGAGCGGCTGTGTTGAATCGCCATACGGCGGTTGAATTCACTGTTTCACGGCACGCTTGATGTTGTAGACGACACACATTAGGGCGATTTCTCGGAACTCA
>NZ_WUBV01000038.1:0-14202 GCF_009807105.1 Natrialba sp. INN-245
TGCCTTCGTCTAACCGTTGCTCTCGCCAATTATCACCGTGGAAACGATGTCGCTAGTCCTAACATCACGCTATGAGACCCATTCTGCCCCACCGCCATACAAACGGTATGCTACCGAATCGGGTTTCGACGGAGGGCTGGCTCACCGGTTTCCTACAAAAGCGTCTGTAGCTTCATCTCTTTGTTTATACTGTTGGACAGAACTATTTGAAGATCGGTCGCAGTACTGCGGCCGTCACCAGCGGGACGGCCGCGAATTCGCGACCGACTTTACACTGACTTCTGTAACCGCTCGAGCGCATGCCGGGGCCACAGCCCCGACGCCGAAGACGTGAACGGAAAGGCCCAACGGAGACGACCGATCTCGAGACGGAAACGCTCGAGGCGACGGAACGCGAGGACGTGCTGCGGGAGTGATTTCGCGACAGTAGCGTTCGACAGGCGACACGTTTTACCTGTGTACGTGCATACACAGGGATATGGGCACGAAAACGATTTCGCTGGCAGACGACGCCTACGAGAAACTCAAAGCGCACAAACGAGAGGGTGAGAGCTTCAGTGACGTCGTCCGACGGTTGACGGGCGGAGTCACGCTCGCCGAGTATCACGGCACCCTCGAGGAGGATACCGCCGACGAGCTAGCGGCGATCGTGGACCGTCGTCGTGAAGAACGTGCCGACACGCATCGAGAACGCGTCTCGGAGTTCGCTGACGAACTGAACGAATGATCCTCGATTCGACGTTTCTCATCGACGTGTTGCGTGGCTCGAGCGATGTAGCGGAGTTGATCGAAGACGTTGATGCAAGCGGCGCGCCGTTCGTGAGCGCTGTAACAGTAATGGAACTCCACGAAGGGATCCACCTTGCAGATTCGACGGACGACGAACGGGCGACCGTCCGGCAGCTGCTCACAGACATCAACGAACTCCCGTTCGACCGCGAGTGTGCGATACGTGCGGGTCGGATCAACGCGGATCTCGTTTCGTCGGGCGAACCGATCGACGAGACCGACGTCATGATCGCCGCGACGGCGCTCGTTCACGACTACCCGGTCGTGACGAGGAACGTCGATCACTTCGAGCGGATCGACGGTCTTACAGTGCGTTCGTACTGACGTCGCTCGCTCGAGACCGAGACACTCGAGGCGGCCGACGCGAGGACACGCTTCGGCAGTGAGGTTCCAGAGATCTGTTGTACCGATAGTCCAGTGTAACCGCGACCATTCTCGGTTGAACCCAGAGGGAGGTACAACGTTCCCTTTCAGTCGTCCCGCTCGAGTTCCGGCTCCCTCTCGGCGGCCGTCTCGTCGTCGTTCTGGTAGAACGTCGCCGCGTCGTCTATCGATTCGGTCTCGAGGAGATGCGTGACGCGGTGCTCGAACTCGGGGTCGTCGATTTCACCGCTGGCATACCGTTCTCGGAGCGTCTCGAGTGCCTGCTGCTGCTGTCGTTGCTGTCGTTGCTGTTGCTGCCGGTGCTGTCGTTGCTGTTGCTGCCGGTGCTGTCGTTGCTGCTGTTCACCGCTGGGAGACGACTGTGATAACTGTAAATTGTCTATCGGATCCGAGGATTCGCCCTCGTACCACTGCGCGAGCTGGACAGCCGCCGGGAGGACGAAGGCGAATCCGACCACGAACACGATCCAGAAGTTCGACCAGCCGAGAAACAGCAGCCCCATCGCGAGTCCGACGGTCAGCATACTGACGACGCTGCTGACGACTGAGGTGAGCGGCTGTGTCACTCCTCGAAATGGTGTCGGTACAGAAAAAAGTCTATTGCCTTGCAGTATTCACCCTCACAGAACAGAATTGCATTGGTCCCGGACGGGGAATTGCGTTCAACAGTAGGTCGGCCGAAACAGCAGGGTGGTCGATCGAGCGGCCGACCGCAACGACCCTGAACCCAAACCCTTGAATCCTCGCGGTCACTTGCAGTGACTAATGACCGACCTCACGGACTCGCCGGCGGTTCGCCGGCTCACGGACTGGGACACGGAACGCCTCGAGTCCCTCGCCGACGAGTACGATACGCCACTGTACGTGATGGATTGCGATCGCGTGAAGGAAAACTACACCCGCTTCTCCGCGGCGTTCCCCGACGCCCACGTGATGTACGCCGCGAAGGCCCACACCGGGAAGGCAGTGCTCGAGGCCGTCCTCGAGGCCGGTGGGACGATCGAGTGTGCGGCCTGGGGCGAACTCCAGCGCTCGATCGACGCCGGCGCGGACCCCAACGAACTGCAGTACACGGCAGTGAATCCGCCGGCTCACGACTTAGACTACGCCGCCGAACTCGGTGCGGAGAACCCCGGCCTGACGATCACCATCGGCGCGCTCGATACCCTCGAGCGCCTCAAAGAACGCGGCTACGACGGCCGAATCGCGATCCGAATCAACCCCGGTATCGGGACGGGCCACCACGAGAAGGTCGCGACTGGTGCCGACGCGAAGTTCGGCATTCCCTACGAGCGCGTCCCCGACATGGCGGACCGCGTCCGCGAGGACTTCGAGTTGGTCGGGATCCACGCCCACGCCGGCAGCGGCGTCCTGACCGACGACCTCGAGGATCACTGCCGTGCAATCGAGCGCGTCGGCGACATGGCTCGCCGTGTCGGCGACGATGAACTGGAATTCGTCGACATTGGCGGCGGCTACGGCGTTCCCTACCGCGAGGACGAACAGCCGCTCGACCTCGCAAAAACCTCGGACATGGTCCGCGACGCTGTGGGCGACCTCGAGGCACAGCTCAAACTCGAGCCGGGTCGTTACATCGTCGCCGACGCAGGGCTCATCCTGACGACGGTCAACACGATCAAGGAGGCACCCGATACGACCGTCGTCGGCGTCGACGCCAGCCTCTCGACGCTGATCCGGCCCGCGATGTTCGGCTCCTATCACCCCATGCTGAACGTCTCCGCCCCCGAGCGCGACCCGCTCGAGGTCACCGTCGGCGGCCCGGTCTGTACCAGCGCGGACGTCTTCGCCCACGACCGGCCGATCGCCGAACCGGAGCGCGACGATATTCTGGCGATCGGCAATGCGGGTTCCTACGGCTACGAACTCGCAAATCAGTTCCACTCACAGCCCAAGCCGGCCGAGGTCGTCCTCGAGGATGGCGAGACTCGCATTGGGCGCCGGCGGGAGACGCTCGAGGACGTGACGCGACTCGAGCAGTAGGTAACTCAACGGCCGAGGTGACACGTCTGGCGTCTCACGCGGCGGTCGCAAACGAGATTCCTCGCGAAATCATTTTACGACCCGTACGACCGACGGGAGGCCAGCGCCCAGCGGGTCAGTACGCCGTCCAGTGCTCGAGAACGTCCGACACGTATCTCGGTCGGCTGTAGGACGGCCGGAACCGGAACTGGTCACCGATTCGGAGGGTGTCGAACGCTTTGCGTGCGAACGCGTAGTGGGTTCTGTCGCCGGCGAGCATCGGCATCGACATCTCGCGCGTGGCGGCGTCGTCCCGTTCGGCGACGGTAATCTTGCCGTCGAAGACGAACTCGTCGAACGCGTCGGCAAGCCGTTCGCGGTCGGCCACGTCGGCGGTGAGCGGTGCCTCGGGCGTCGTGAAATCCTCGAGATCCGCAGGGACGTCCCGGTCGCCGGAGACGGCCGCGTCGAGCGTTCCGGCAGGTTCGCGGTGCGTCGGATGGACGACCACCGCGCCCGGAACCGTCGGCGCGTCGTCGGTATCGATCCCCCTCGGGATCACCGGTCCGTCGGTCTCCTCGAGCGGAACAGCGCTCTCCGGATACGCGCGCGCTCGAAACAGCTCGTATCCCCGCTCGTCTCGAACGCCAAAGAGTCGCTTGGAGGTGAGCGACGCCTCGATCGGATCGTGCGGGGCGACCGTGTCTTCGGCAGCGTTGCGTACGGCAGTACACCCCGCAAGCGACATCGCCGCACTGGTACCGGCGAACACGAGGAACGTGCGTCGGTTGGAGGACATGTATTCGAGTCCGAAAGTCGGCACGAAAACAGTGTCGGACGGAGTCGAATCGGGACCGAATTCCTCGAGCCGTCGGCTCACAGGACCGACGACGGGCGACTTACGGTCCGAAGATGGGAAAATGGCTGCGCTTATCACCCGGTGGCGGCTACTGCCGACATCTACCCGCCGTCGGCGACTCGAGGCGAGCGCCGACGGGCCGATCGCCACACCGGCACCCATAACAGACCCATGAGCTTCGACATCCAGACCTTCCACGCCGACGCCGTCCGGACGCCCTCCCACGAGGACGTAGGCGAAATGCGCGATCTCCTGCTCGAGACGCTTCGCGACGCCGGCACAGAGCCCGCGGTCGACGACCTCGGAAACGTCCTGGCGACTCGAGAGGGCGAAACCGGAGACGCCGACGGGGACGAGGGTCCGCACGTCGTCCTGAACACCCACATCGACACGGTCGCGCCTCACGTCCCCCTCGAGCGCGACCGGGAGGGGGACGACGAGGTCGTCCGCGGACGCGGTGCCTGCGACGCGAAGGGGCCGCTCGCCGCGTTACTCGCCGCATTTTTGCGCGTCGAACCGACGGCCGGCAAACTGACGCTCGCGATCACCCCCGACGAGGAGACGCTGATGACCGGCGCGGCCGGATTGCAGGACCGGCTCTCGGCCGACGGCTTCATCGTCGGCGAACCCACGGATCTCGACGTCTGCATCGCCGCTCGCGGCCAGTGTGAGGGGACGATCACGATCGAGGGCGAGAGCGGCCACGCCGCGAGCGTTCCTGCAGAGCGAAATCCGGTGTTCGGACTCGAGCATGTTCTCGCGGCACTCCATACCTACGACGAGGAGGCGGGACCTGGCGAGGACCCGGTTCTCGGGGAACCCAAGCTGACGGCGACGGCGCTTGCCGGCGGTGAAGCGCCCAACCGCGTTCCCGAGTCCTGTCAACTCACGTTCGACCGGCGAAGCGTCCCCCCGGAGACGAGCGAGTCATTCCGGACCGGTCTCGACGTATACCTCGAAGAGCACGTTCCCGACCCGCTGTCGGTGAGCGTGGACCTTATCCGCCCGGACACGCCGTTCCCGACGGCGTTCGTCACCGACGGGGACGAGCGACTGGTGCGGACGTTGCAGGCGGCGAGCGGTGGCGAGGTCCGCCCGTTCGGCGCGGCGACCGAGGCGGGCTTCTTCGCCGCCGACGCACCGACGGTCGTCTTCGGACCCGGCGTATTGGCCGACGAGGAGGGTGCTGTCGCTCACGCCGAGCGCGAGTACGTTCGACTGTCCGAGGTCGAGGCGGCAGCCGACGCGCTTGAGGAAGCACTTTCGGAACTGCTCGCCTGATTCGGCAAACGCGCCGAGCGCGTTTCGTCTCGACGTTCGAATTGCCGGAGTGTGGTCACTCTTTTCGCGTCTCGAAAATCAACACTGCTGGAAGCTTGCTCATCAACTCCGGCGTGAACTCACCCCACGGCCCTGGGTCGTAGTCTTCGGGGTCCGACGTTCCGGGTTCACGCATTCGTTCGACGGCGAACCCCGAACCGACGAGCCCGTTGTAAATATCGCCCACAGTGTGACGACATACGACTTGATCGACGTCCGGCAACACCGAAGATAAACCGACCGGTGACGGCCATCCGCTGTCCGTCTCGAGACGGTGGCTTGCCGCTCGAAAACGGAACGAATCCCGGGTGACACTGTACGAAGCTCTGGACAGCGGTCGGTCGGAAGTATTGGTGTCGACACCGACTCGAGTCGACTGCCTCGTCAGGTCACCGATTCTGTCGACCGGCAACGACGAATACCGTCTCGATCACACCCGCGAATGCGAACCCGAGGAGGTGTCCGACGTGGGAGATATGGGTTTGTCTGCCGGCTAGAACCATGATGGCGAGAAGCGCGAACGTCGTCGGAAAGAGTACCCCTACGAGTGCGGCGATGAGGGTGTCCCTCGACACACCTCGCATCGCGTATCCCGTTGCTCGAACGAGAGTTGCCGCAACGACCGCGAAGACCGCACCGCTCAGGCCCCAGACGGCCATCCCACCGATAGCGAGGACCAGGCTCGTCAACACGTTGGTCCCCACGACGAGTCCCAACACGTGCCTGTTGCTCGTCATCCACGTCAGGAGGATCGCAAACGGCATCCACAGAAGCATATTGGTACGGAAGTGCGACCAGTCCAGATGGAGAAACATGTTCGTAACGTAGTAGAACGGATTGAGTACGACCCACAGCCCCTCCGTGGCTCCAAACAGGTGGATCGCCCTGGTATCGGTATACTCGAAGAATCCACTCACGGCGACGACTGCAAACGCCACCACCGGAACGTACGGAAGAGCCATCCTCCCCACAACGCGGGACGCTCGACGAAGATCTATCGATTGCACGATTGCTAAACGTTTCGAACGGTTTGCTCTCAACGCACCAAATGTGTTTTGAATTTGAATTATGCTGATGGGAAATTGACCCCGTCGCGACCGTCCCGATTGATCTCTCCCAGCGGATCCTCGAGCGTCTATTCACTGTTCTCGACGTGACAGATGTAACGATGGTGCTCGTCTCTGAATTCGCCGTTTCTCTCGAGTGGCTCCTCAACACGGAGGTCGTCTTTCGGGAACGTGATGTCGTACGAAGACAGTTTGCGACGCTCGCGAATTTGCTCGCGTCGCAGAATGATGGACTCGCCGGGATTGAGCAATCGCGAAGCGGTTGCGATGTTCGGCGAGTCCACGACTGAACGAGCGAAGCGACGTGAAGGAGTGGACTCGCCGGGATTTGAACCCGGGGCCTCTTCCTTGCGAAGGAAGCGATCTGCCACTGATCTACGAGCCCTCGACCACTTCTAACTCCGGTTTGTATTTGTAGCTTGTGTTTCAACGACGGCGTGCGGGGCTTTCTCGAGATCCGAGCGGTCGGATCGTTCGAGCGGGGTTTCCTACACTCGAGCGTCAGGTTATTGACTGATTCCTCGCGTTCGCGTTCACCGGGGACGTGTTTGTCGCTCGTGAGCCAAGCCAAGACAGCGGCGAACGGGGGCCACAACTGAACGTTCCCGGAGAAGTGTGCCCAATCAGAGTGAACGAACGTATTCGTCGCATGGTAAAGACTTGTCCGTTCCGGATGCCGTTTACCGCGAGAACGGCACACATCGCAGTGACGCCGGTGGCGGTCCACGGAACGTACGGTACTATCTTCGGCCCGAGCGTTTTCGTGTGGCTCAACGCCCCATCGGTGACAGCTCGATAGCGACGGCGGTTCCGACCGAGATTCCGACGAGAATACAGACTGCAATACGCTTGCGATCGGCGCTACCGAACCGGCGGCTGTGGCCTAGCTGATGATTTCGGATCGGGAGATCAGACCGCTCGTCGATCGGTGGTCGACTTCGACCGAACGGACAGAAGCCGAGTACGGCCCGCAATCAACCCGAGCAGAAATCCGACGAAATGTGCGACGAGCGCCGTTCGGGGTGCGGCGGTCGCGATCGTAACTGTGGCGGCGAGTGCGACGAAAACGACGACCGCAAGCCAGCGTGGAACGTCGACAAACGTCGCTAGACCGGCGGAGAGTCGGTTCGAGGCGACGAGATATCCCAGGAGGCCGAACACCGCACCGCTGGCACCGAGGACGCCCAGCGACGGCGTGACGGGGAGCATCGGGACCGACGCGGCGAACGCCGTCAGGACGATCTGGGAGACACCCGCGATCGATCCCGTGAGCAGGAAGAACGTGTGAAATCGCAACCGTGTTGTCGCTCGAGCGACCGGCCAGCCGAAGACGATGAGCGCGAGGCTGTTCGAGAGGAGGTGCCAGAGACCGCCGTGGGCGTAGACACTCGTCACGATGGTCCATGGGTTGTGCTCTACCGGTGGACTGAGCACGAACAGTCCACCCATCACGCCCGCGAGTGTGGCGATCCCCTGGAGGACGTAGACGACGGCGAAGACCACCAGCAGTTCGAATATCGGACTCGAGGAGCCCGACCCCGGCTGGTCGGCCGACGGCTGTCGAGTTCGAACACTCGAGTTCGACGACGACCGGTCCATACCGCTACTGCGACGGCGAATGCCAAAAGTCCCCGTGACCTCGCTACGTGCGGAGTTCGATCGAGTGCAGCGGCGCTACAGAGAACGGTGGTAGCCTCGAGAAAACGTGAAAATCCGTGCGAACCGGCGATCGCGATCGGCCTCATACGGTCTGCAGTCCGTCAGTTCCGGCACGACCGCGATCGTCTTGTGGTCGGACCGGCAAATCGGGACCGCAATTCGTCTCAGTTGTCCTCGAGGACGATCTCGATCGAGACGTCGTTTGGCACCTGAATGCGCATGAGCTGTCGGAGTGCGCGTTCGTCGGCGTCCAGATCGATCAGGCGCTTGTGGACGCGCATCTCCCAGTGCTCCCACGTCGCAGTGCCTTCGCCGTCAGGTGACTTTCGGGTCGGCACCTCGAGGGTCTTGGTCGGCAGCGGAATCGGACCGCTCAGGTTGACGCCGGTGTTGTTCGCGATCTCGCGGACGTCGTCGCAGATGTCGTCCAAGTCCTCTGGACTCGTACCCGCGAGTCGAACGCGTGCCTGCTGCATTTATTTCTCGTTGACCTTGAGGACCTTGCCGGCCGCGATGGTCTGACCCATGTCGCGGATGGCGAAGCTCCCGAGTTCGGGGATCTCGCTGGACGGCTCGATGCTGAGGGGCTTCTGTGGTCGGATGGTGACCACGGCAGCGTCGCCCGACTGGATGAAGTCGGGGTTCTCCTCGGCGACCTCGCCGCTTGCTGGATCCATCTTCTTGTCGATGGACTCGATCGTACAGGCGACCTGCGAGGTGTGGGCGTGGAAGACCGGCGTGTAGCCGGCCGTGATCACGGATGGGTGTTGCATGACGACGACCTGTGCCTGGAACGTCTCGGCGACGCTTGGTGGGTCGTCGGCTGGGCCACAGACGTCACCGCGGCGGATGTCGTCCTTGCCGATGCCGCGGACGTTGAATCCGACGTTGTCACCGGGTTCTGCTTTGGGCACCTCTTCGTGGTGCATTTCGATCGTCTTCACTTCGCCGCCCACGTCGCTGGGCTGGAAGGAGACGTTGTCGCCGATGTTCATGACACCGGTCTCGATACGTCCGACTGGGACGGTACCGATACCGGAGATCGTGTAGACGTCCTGGATCGGGAGTCGAAGCGGCGCGTCCGTCGGTGGCTCCGGCTCCGGCAGGTCGTTGAGTGCCTCGAGCAGAATTTCGCCGTCGTACCAGCCCGTGTTGTCGGAGGCCTCGGCGATGTTGTCGCCTTCGAACGCCGAAATCGGGATGAACGAGGCGTCGTCAGTGTTGAACTGAACCTGCTTGAGCAGCTGGGTGACTTCCTCGACGACCTCGTCGTAGGTCTCTTCTTTGTAGTCGACGATGTCCATCTTGTTGATGCCGATGATGAGCTCGTCGATACCCAGGGTGCGGGCCAGGAAGACGTGCTCCTGGGTCTGGGGTGCGACGCCGTCGTCAGCAGCGACGACGAGGACCGCGTTGTCGGCCTGGCTCGCGCCAGTGATCATGTTCTTGACGAAGTCGCGGTGGCCAGGACAGTCGACGATGGTGAAGTCGTACTCGTCGGTCGAGAACTCCTGGTGGGCGATGTCGATGGTGACACCGCGTTCGCGCTCTTCGGCGAGGTTGTCCATGACGTAGGCGAACTCGAAGCCGCCCTTGCCCTTCTCTTCTGCTTCCTCGCGGTGCTGTTCGATGACGTGCTCGGGTACGCTCCCCGTCTCGTAGAGGAGTCGTCCCACGAGCGTACTCTTCCCGTGGTCGACGTGGCCGATGATGGCCAGGTTCTGGTGTTGTTCGCTCATTGTTGTAGCTCACGCGCAGAGGCGCTTATATCGGTCTTGTTCGCCCGTTGCGGTTAAAACCATTTCGAAAGCTCGTTCAGTCGAACCCGGTGCCCTCTTGCGGTTTGTGTTTGTTTCACACGGATTGGATCTTTGGGTTCGTCGCCTCCGTGGCCTCGAGTAGTGGGGCAGTTCGGTTATTCCGTGACGACGAGATAGCCACCGACGGCGGCGAAGGCGAGCGACAATATCGTGACTGCGTTGTCTATCCAGCCGGCCAGTCCGGAAATCGAACTGCTGGCGAGGATGAGTGCGACCGAGACGAACAGACACGACAGACCGATCGCGTTCCGGCGGCGTTCGCGTCGCCAGGCGTTGATTACGCCGGCCGCGAGCAGAACGAACGCGATCACGTAAATTATCGTGATACTCTCCATACGGGTGGTGGTAGGGGCTGTTGTAAATCGTTTCCGGCGTAACCGCGACCGTCTGTGGGCCACCGAGATCGTCCACCTACCCCGCAGAGAAACGACGGCGTGAAACGCATCCGACTGGGTCGTACTGCGAGAAACAGTCCGCAGACGACCGTCCCGGACCGTCCGGACGACCTACTCGAGTCGGCCGACGTCCGAGAGCACGGCGGTTGCGGTTTCGGGACCGCCTGCGCCACGGCCACTCGAGTGGAGCGAGCCGGCGTGGCGGGTCTCGATCTGGACGATGTTTCGCGTCCCGGAGACGGCCAGTGCGCCGTTTTCGGGGACGAGTCGGGGGCCGACACGGACGCCCTCGCGGGTTGCCTCGCCGATGAGTCGGATCGTCCGGCCGTCCTCGGCGGCGAGGTCGAGTGCGCTTCCTGGCACGTTCTGAATGCCATCGACGGTCGCGTCGGAAAGCGAGAAGCCGCCGTCGGCGAGCACGTTCGCGAGGATGACGAACTTGAGCGCGGCATCGGTGCCGTCGACGTCGAACGTCGGGTCAGCCTCCGCGACGCCTAAGTCCTGGGCCTCCGCGAGGACGTGCTCGTAATCGAGCCCCTCGGCGGCCATCCGAGTCAGGATGAAGTTCGCAGTGCCGTTTAAGACGCCGCGAACGGCCGTCACGGCCTGTGGGGTCTCGTCTTCGATCGTCGACAGCACCGGAATCGCGCCGCCGACGGTCGCCTCGAAGCGGACCGATCCCGCACTGTCGGACTCGAGTGCCCGGAGTTCGTCGTAGCGTTCGGCGACTGGGCCCTTGTTCGCCAGGACGACGTGGCGGTCGGCCTCGAGTGCGCGTCTCGCGTGTGAGAAGCCGGGTTCGGCGTCGTCGAGCGTGGTCGGGGTGGCCTCGACGAGCGCGTCGTAGTCGGCCTCGAAGACGTTCTCGGGCGCGCCGGAGCCGACGGGCTCGCCGCCCGCTTTTCGTTCGAGTGCTCGTTCGACGTCGATGCCGGCGTCGTCCGCGACGGCGCTTTTCGAGTCCGCGAGCGCGACGACGTCGTGACCGTACTCGCCGGCGAGATCGGCGACCGAACGGCCGACGGCACCCGCACCGAGGATCGCGAGCTTCACGCCGTCTCACCTCCCAGAAGCGGCTCGACGACGGTGAGTTCCTTGTCGGTCCCGATCGATCGAATCGCTCCCAGCGCCTCGTCGGCGCGCCCGGAGTCGATCGCGAGCCGGACGCGTGCGCTGGCGACACCTTCGGTTCCCTCGGGTGCGGCCAGTGAGAGATCGAGGACGACGGCGTCGACCTCGTCTTCGATCCGTGAGAGCGTATCGGAGAGGTCGTTCTCGACGAGTCGCCCGACGAGCACGACGCTCACTTCCTCGCCGTAGTGTTCGGCGCCGGCCTGGATGACGTTGACGCCCGCGTCCCGTAACGCGTCGACGATTCCGTCGAATCGGTCCGGCGGACACTCGAGGTCGACCTCGACCGGGATGTGTCCGCGCGGAGTGATGTTTCCACGCTCGTGGTGGATACTCAGGAGATTGCCGCCGTTGTCGGCAATCGGGGCGAGCGCGCGGAGCAGTTCGCCCGGTTCGTCGACCAGTTCGAGTCGGACTGTGTAGGCGCGAACGCCGCCGTCTGTCTCGGGTTCCTCATCGGATTCGTCTGCGGCGTCCTCGACGGGTTCGACGGGCTCGTCAGCGTCGTCGACCATCGTCGTCACCTCCTGCTTTGGGGCATCCACGCGTCCTCATTGTGTACGACTCCGCAATTGACGCGTAAAAGCATATAGGCGTTCCCAAAACTGTCCGCCCGTGTCAACCATCACCACTCGGCCGTCGTCGCGTTCGATCTACGGCTGGGCGTTCACAGGTGGTCTTTTCCGGGATTCGACGATCCCCAGTCGCCGCGCCCTCCCTCTGTGCGGTCGATTCCCATGATCGACTCGGCCTGATCCGGGCCACCGAGGCTCTCGCGGGCGTCGGGGACGCGGACGGTGATCTCCTCGATCTCGGGCCAGGTGAGGAGTTCGGCCTCGATGTTGTTCGTCGTGACGTCGCTGACCGAACACCCCTTGCAGCCGCCGCCGAGTTCGATGACGACTTCGCCGGTCTCCGGGTCCGCCTCCCGGACCGCACTCGTCCCCCCGTGCATCTGAATGATCGGCATCTCCCGGCTGAGCCACGTCTCGACCCGCTCGCGAAGCGTCGAGTCGGTGTCGGATTCGGTCATTGGTCGCGTTAGGTGCTCGAGCGGTGAATAGGTTTGGTCACGCGACCGAAATCGTCAGGAACGACCCTGATGGTCCCCGGAAACGGTGACGGACGTCGATCAGGATTCGCCTCGATCGTTCACCCGGCTACGGCGTCGAAACCACGCTTCTCGAGTCCTCGAGCGCCGCGAATCCCCTTCTCGCCGAATCTGCCCCTACTGTTTCGGAGTGGTTTGCTAATCTCAACTGATGAGATATTCCACCAAAAGAATTGTGACACTGCAACATGTTCACAAACACAATGTCCGACGACAATGATCAAGGCTGGAACATCGTTGGTGGGAAGGCACGAACAAAGTGGGTCGCGAGGTTGATGGGCGCATCCAAAGACGGCGAATCGTCACTGTACTACAGACTGTCGATGCTTGCCATCGTCATGGCCGGCGTCTGGCACTTCGGACTGTAGTACTGGCTGGTCTAATGTTTCATCCGACTCTTTTTATTTGATGCCACGGCCAGACCCAACGATCCCTCTTGACGATCGCTGCGACGATCTCCTCGTCGCTACCCCTCTGACCGAGTTTTCAGTACAGTACGAACAGGTCGATCCACAGCTGTCAGAGCGAGCGTGACAACTGGTTGCCGATCGGCTCCTTTAGCACGACATCGAGCCGCAGGACGTTGTCGGCGAGTTCCAACTTGCCCCGAGCAACCACCGTCGGAAGTAGATCCACTTTCACTTCGGTCCGCGTCGAGATCTCGATCGGGCGCTTCTTCGACGAGTGCGATTCATGGCCGTACTCCCACTCGGCGATCCGTCGTCGGCTCGAGTGGGCGACCGGAGAGGCGGACGAACTCGAGGACGGATTACTTTACCCGCACGCACTTCGCGAGACTGCGGCCTCGGCGTTCGCAGCCCGGGGGTTGGATATCCTCTCCCTCCAGGCAATGATGGGGTGAGCACAGGCCAAGACCGCCGAGTGCTATGTCTCGCAGTCCGCGGAGAACATGACCTGGGCGCTTCATCAGGTCCACTCTATATAGTAGGCCACTGCCTCGCGCGTCTGCCCAAACTATTATCAATTCCGCATCCAATTAAGGCGATATGAATCGGCGTGCTTTCTTAGTCAGTGGTGGGACAGCACTTACACTTTCAACAGTAGAAGCTGCGGATGGGAATGATGATGATCTGACCTTTAACTACTACTCTTCTTGGCAGGGCCAGGATATAGTTGCTAGTGGGAATGCAATTGACCCATACGCCACGTATGCCCTCAGAATAGTCGAGGAAATTGACATCAATGTCACATCAAGTTCATTCATAAGGGAGGTCACTGCCGATGAGAGTGGTACGATTACCATTGAAACCGAGGAGTTAGAACCTGCACTCTATTTTCTTCGTGGGCCGGACCTTCCTCAAAATCCAGAGTTGGATTATATATTCGAAGTGTATCTCCAAGAGCTCGAAGTGGGTTTTAATGACTCCGAAGTATATCAAGGTCTTGGGACAGTTATTGATATCGAATCAACCCGAGGAATCTATGATTTGTTCGTATCAGTAACAGATGGACTCGACAAGAATAACCTCTTAGAGATTTTTCTTGAGCAAGGAGACTTCGAACAGTCTGAGGTCGAAACAGACTCTGGTGGGATACTTCTTAAGGAAATCTATGATGGTGAATACAATATTCGGTACTTCCCGAAGGTTGCTTCGTGAGTTGTGCTGAGTCTCGGGAAACTGGAGCAAACGCTGGTGTGGTAGCTGAGTGAAGGACGAAATAGAGT
>NZ_WUBV01000039.1:0-12475 GCF_009807105.1 Natrialba sp. INN-245
CAATCGAGACACAACGCTCGGTGAAGCGGGAGATTTTCGTCATGGACACCGAAGTCTCCCCGCTTCAACTCCTTTGATTTACTGACCTTTCCCGACACCGTCTAATGATTCAACGCAGCCGTCAGAACTGAATAGAGGCCCAGAACACAGAGTCTCACTCAGCGCCGGCTCTGGGTTCGAACAAATAGCTACATGACCGTCAGATATCCTCTTCGATGAAGATCGGGTGAAACGTATCTGAAAGGGTCAGTAGCTCATCCACGATCGCATCAACATAGGAATCAAAGGAACTGTCTCGGGTTACAGTTTCATGGCCCACTTTTTTCGACCCAATATTCACCTTCCGGTCAAAACGCCACCTGTAATCGGAAAGCAGTTCCGTATGCTCTGAAGCTACCAATTTCAGTGATTCACGATCTTCCTCTGTGAGTTCGTCTAGGCTTTTGATCTGTAAGCGGACAGTCGTCCGGCCCGTATTACCAATGTCGCCGACAAAGACATCGTACCGGATAGCATCGTGATGCTCTGGATGCGTTGATTTGAACGAAGTACGTTTGTTGTATCCCGTGCACTCGGGATCTCGTTCGAGATGCTGTATATCCGTTTCATTCTGGAATCGGTCCTCAATTCGGCAGAGCGTATCAGTAGCATCAGCTGTAGTTGACGTGCGCGATTTTGTCAGTGCTGCTTCGAACACAGACTGAAGAAAGTCGCTCCCATCGTGTGAAATGGTCCTTATCTGTGCAAGAACGTCCTCATAGTGAATGATCGAGTCGAACCCCGTCTCATCTTCCTCCGATACGTAGCTCTCCGGGGCTAACAAACAGACAGTGTACGAGTCCCAGTCATCGTGTTCGATACGGAACGCACCTCGGTTGTAGTATCGTTCAATCTGGTTCGGTTGCTTAGCGGCAGCTATCTTGTTTTCTACCAATACGATATGCCGGTCACCAGTCGCCATGCGGAACCCGAACTCGATATCGGATTCACCTTCTCCAGCGTAACTTGCGTGAACGGCACCCCCGATATAGTCAGAAATATCGGTAGTAGAATCGGTCTGGGAGATAAACCAGTGCCTGAACGAATCGGAGGTCTCTACCAACTGAGCAACCGAAAGGTCGATGTCGTGCTCTCCGACAGTCTCGAACGATGTACCCTGTTCGATCTTCATGTGCGACAGTTTAGAGGGATGACTGATGATGGTTTCCCCGATTACTGTTGATATCACAGGATTCTAGTGAGTGCTTCGGTGAGTCTCCGCGGCAATACGCTTGGCCGATTTGCGCGGTATATTCATCAGGGACTGTCCCACCAGTTATCGGACAGGTGCACTGTTTCACTGTAGTGGCAAGAACAGAGGTAGCCTCGGCAATACCGTCGATATATCCCGGTGGCACCATTGGTCTTTAGCTAAGCCTCAGCAGTCGGTTGGATGGTGTCGCGAGCTGTTCTTGGAGGATCGAACGTTGCTTATGGATCCTCTGAACGTCATTGATCAGTCTGAAGACTGCAAGCGTTCGGCTTCGCCGCAGGCGAAAGCCGAACGCGAACGACCAGACAAGTGGTGGAATCTGGAAGTTCCCCTCGCGCTCGACTACGCCGACGCATCGGCGTGGTCTTCGAGCGCTTCAGAGGGAAGGAGGTTAGTGAGACGTCGTTCAATATGACGTGAGGAGGATTTTGTGTGCACAGCTGAATCTTCCTCATTCCTTCCGAAAAGGTGTCCTGATAAGCCGCTGGATTCATGCATTTCTTCGCTTATCTACAGACATAGAGTTCCGACTTTAAGTCCATGTCTGTAAGTCGCATCATCGAAGCGAAAAGTCTCGGCCCTTAAGGTCTAATGATTTACCTGTACTGGAGCGGTCCTGGCTGATCGAAGTCGAGTGGTGGATATGTATCGGGACAGTCAGGATCGGTTAGGGGAATATTCGATGGGTTCTCGAGTGGGACTGGCAGATCAAGACCTGCGGTGTCAGCTTCAACTGCATCTACAAACTCCTCGGGGAAATAGTGTGCCCATCCATCTGACTCAAGGTCAGAAAGATCAACATCGTCGACGACGATGAGCTGGTACGTTTCGGATGCCGTTGCCAGCTGACCGTAGACTGCTTGAATGAGATGAAGACCTTCCCGGCGGCCGGGTAGTCGAGCTCCAACAGGGACATGTGAGTGGAATTTCATCGGGTTTTCAGGAAGTGTGAGATATCGCCAGCAGGTGATTGCCTCGCTAATGCCGGGAATCGATGCCTCTTCGCGTAGCGTCTGGTTCCCCGTCGCCCAGACGTCGATGTCCGGTACTTCGTGTGCCAGGTATTTGATCCACGAAAGTGGGACAGCGTCTCTGTCTGGGTGTGGATTAACGCTTACCGTGTGGTCTCTGTCAAAGCAGATGACCGTAGTTGGGACTGGATCTGTTCGATCTGTACCGTTCGACTGGGTGGGTGAGTCGGACGTCATGGAATATGTATCGAGGTGGCCGCAACTAGTGATGATGACTGTACTTCACTGCGTGTCGAGGTAGGAGATTCCGACAACAGCCGGAAGCGAGTCCGTTTGCAACGTATTCTCTTCTTCGTGCTGTTCGTGCCGTGCGATCTGTACCATCAACCGCCGTAAAATGGCGATTCGAAATTCGGTGTGTGCAGCCACAGACACATCCGACTCGAGTGCATCGGCCCTACCGGAAACAGCCACGAGATGATCGAATCGCTCGAATCCGGGATCCAGATGGGCGAACTCGATTTGGGAGTCCCCCTCGGAGAGAGTATACGCTGCGATCAGCGACATCTCCTCGAGTAGTGTTTCTGGTTTCTCGGCGTCACCGTCTATCCCAAGTCCGAACACGTAGACGGCAGCTGTCTCATCAGTATCGACTTCGATCGCAGCTGTTCGGGCCAGTTTAATACTGTGATGGAACAGTCCGTACCACGTTTCGTGATCGATACTCTCGAGGGCGGTTGCGAGTGCTTTTGTGCGAGCTACGTTCGGTTCGATAAGCCGTGCTGCCTGAGCAGGAATAACGATGTCTCCCGAAAGAGCATCCAGTGGGACCGTCGTCCCGACGTTGTCGAGTTCTTCTGGCCGAGCCACGATCAGGGGGCCTTCGTCGGCCTCCACCGAACGAGAAAGATCTGCTACATCAAGATCGGGTTCGATGGCAAATCGTACGTCGTCGAAGGAGGGGCTGACGAGGAACTCTGTCTCGTCGAACGAGACCTCCGACAGAAACTGGCACCCGGTGAAGTCTGGCTCACCGGCGAAAGACGCGGAGTCGAATCGGGCTGTTCCTCCGAATTCCGTTCGTCTGAATACCGCTTGTCCATCAAATCGGACGGATCGAAAATCTGCGTCGCCGCCAAGTTCGGCGCCGAACTGGAAGTGGTCAATCGTGGCTTCCCTGGCGTCGACGTCGCCGTCGATCGTCGACCCGTGGAAAAACAGCTGGGAGGTAGAGCACGTATTTCGAACGACGACGTCGCTCCCGAACGTCGCATCTCGGAGATGAGTTAGGCCCTCAAATCGAGCGCCCTTGAAGTCGACAGTCCCTTCGAAGTCACCGTATGTGAACCAGACCTCGTCTTCAAACGTACTGTCTCTGAACGAGAGCGAGTCACCGAAATTAGCGAAAGAAAACGAGGTGTAGCCCTCGAACGTACTCTGGTCGAACGAAGCGTCCACTCCACGATGGCGGAAGTCGTCGAAATCCACATCGTCACCGAACGTTGCCTGAGGAGCGTGCAGCGATCCAGTGACGGCCGCGTGACAGCAGGATACGTCACCGCCGACTTCAATACCGGATAGCGTGAGGTCTCGGTCGAACGATGCCCCAGTAAGTCGAAATTCTCCACCGATAGTGCTGTCGGCGAATGACACGTCGTCTGCGGCAGTGATCATCACAAAATCCGCAAGCAGACGCCACTCGACTCGTTCACACGAGAGTTCACCATCGAACGCTGACCTGGCGAATCTGACGTTGGCACTGAATGAAGCCTCGTCGAACACTGCTGGCCCCTCTACCGAGAGATCTCGCGCATCGACGAACCCGGCATCGAGCCCATTAGCGACAATACCATTATCGAACTGGGCATGAGAGAACAACATCTGCCGACCGACCTTCGTGGCTGAGAGGTCAATTACGCACTCGAACTGTGCACCACAAGCGTCGAGTGTCCCTGTAATAGCAGCATTGCCGAGGAGGAGTGGAACTTTGATCGTTGCATTCGAGAGGTCGAGGTCGCCGTCGATCGTCGCCCCTCGAAGATCGATCGGTTTGTCGTCGGGGGTTTCGAGGACTGTTTCTGAGAGGTCTAACGACTCGAGACGGCCACCTGCAAATATCGCCTCCTGATCTGATTCGGAAACTGCTTCGAGGAACGTGTTAGTTATTGTACTCGGTGGGTATTGGCCTTCAGTAGTGTGGAATAGACAGCGATCGTCGTCACTAGACACTGGCGGGTGTGGGCAATGATTGGGTTCCGTAACGGGGAGTGGTCCAACGGCTGCCGGCTCTGTCTCACTTAGTGATTGATACTGGTACGAACAGTGGGTTTCTCGAGTCATAGGTGGATCGTCGTGGAAATGGCTATTGGTCAATCGAACGATACAGCAGCGCCGGCAGGTTGGATTAGTGCGTACTCGAAAGCGACTCGGTTTCGGAGAACGTCCACCAAGCAATCTGATCGATTTCAATCATCGAGTACGTTGAGTGGGCTGCCAGCCAGCGACATGATTCGATCAGCTTTCCGTCCGAAGACGAATCTACGTCGAACTCAGGATGCGCAGCCTCGAGTTCACTAATGAATTTATCTACCTGGATGTCGGGTTTGACGGTGTCGGCGCCAGCGATCATCCGCAAATACTGGAAGGTCGCAGGCCCGATCCCGTGGACCTCGCCGACAGGATCAGATCGATATTCCTCCGGGTCGGCGTTTTCTGCCCATGTCTGAAGCAGATCTAAGTCATCTGCACCGGGTTTTGCATCTTCAAGCAACGCAGATGGGACGTCATAGACGATATTCGGACGGCCAATGGTGAAGCTCTCGGCGAACTCAGGATCGTGTTCCAGCTCGGCGAGATCTTCCAGTGACTGTACTCTCCCAGATTCGATAAACTGGTCGCGAAACGCTTCAGCATTGGGTTTGACGATATTTTCGTAGTTGAGTCCGGTAGCAGATCCGGCTGCGTCGGCGATGATCACCTTTGGATCCGCACCAGTCCAGCGATCGAGGTCTTGGAATTTGGAAGCGTGTGCCCGATACTGTGGGGCGTCGTCAGCGTATTTGTCGAGAATTTGTTGTACGGTCTCGTCGGTGGAAGTAGGTTTCTCCATTTGAAACACCTCGTAACCCTAACTGAGAGGTCACGAATACATATTGGGTATACAGTATTATAAATATACTTGTTAACTTAGAGTTGTTATCTTTAGGAAGCGAGTAGTAATTCACACGATACCGTGGTTGACGGTACCAAATATATTGAGACTCCTCGGAGAATACTAACGCGTAGATATTAGTAATCTCCTTACGTTAGATTAAATAGTATCCCCCAAAGAGATGAGCCAAATGAATATTGTCGACCGAGTACAAATTGCACCGCTCGGTTACGAGAAAGAGCGCGTGAAAGAACCAATCTACCAATTTAATGCCGACAAAGTAGTCCTGATTCGGCAGGACAGTAGCACTGATTACGAGACCGAGTACCAGCGAAATCTCATCTCCGAGTTAGAGGACAACGATCGAATCGAACTCGAGATTTCGGAGTGTGACTTTTTCGATCTCGAGAGTTCGCTACATGCTCTCACTAGCATAATCCGGGAACACGATGAGCACGATGTCTATGTAAACGTCTCGACTGGGAGTAAAATTACTGCAATCGCAGCAGTGATTGCATGCCAAAACCTGGATGCGACACCGTTCTATGTCCGCCCCGAGTTCCGCAATAACGACGGGAAACTCGAGCCCCCAAAAGAACCACTCGTGAGTGGGGTGGGCGAAATTACAGATATACCAGTTTTCAGTCTTCGAAAACCATCTACAAACCAACTACTGGTTCTCTCCCACCTTGCTGAAGAAGATGGGGCGACCAAGAAAGACCTGATAGAGTTCGGTAAATCGCAAGAATTTGATTTCATCGTGAATTCGGAAACGACGTCCCAAGAGGGACTGTACAGACTTCTCGAGACGCATATCATCGAACCGCTACAGTCTGAGTCATTTATCTCTATAAAGAAAGATGGGCGGACGAAGCGAGTGGATCTTTCCGATCGTGGGAAAGAAGCACTCCAAGTATTCCAGCCTGAGTGAGAAACCGGACAGATTTAACAGCGAATCCTCGCGAGAATTGATCTAAGGGCTCTAGTGAATCGCCACACTTCCGGGGTGTAGTGTCTAGCAGTCTTCCTGAGATCAGCTAACCGGTTCGCCACTGCTGGATTCCTCAAGGTTTCGGTCACAATCGTACCAATGTGAGGCCTCGAGCGATGTGATCCCCATCCAAAAGTCGCCGCCTAGTGATTCACCAGAGCCGAGCTAAGAAATAGAAAGACAGACTCCGGCGATTCAGACAACCTGCAACGGTTTGTCGAGGCCCAAAACTCCGTAATTGAAGGCATCAATGTTCAGCACGGACGACAATGATGAGTGAGCCAGTACACTTGAGACACCGTTATGTCACAGGGCTTGATCTAGACGAATCCAATCTCGGTACCTCACAAGGCATCTTGATCTGAGCCGGTCTGAAGCATGATTTCTGTTGTCAGCCACAGTGATCGGATTGATTTTCTCGATGCTCGGTGGGGAGTTGTCGTTGTCGGCGGCTGACCGCCGCCGACGCGACAGCGTTGCCACTCGCGGCGAAGATTGCTCGGTCGGTGCTTAGCGGTGGAGCCGATCGGCCGGTGGCCGATTTGCGGGGACGGCCCTCGCGGTGCGTCGGGCCGTCCACGCTGCCCATCGGATCATGTTGATAAACTCCTTGAATGACCACGACCAGAGGCGACGCCCGCCACGGTGGGGCGTCGCCACGTATTCGTGTGTCACCCTGTCGGTAGGACAGTCATGAAAGGTGGAATGTCATACAGTGCCAATACTCGGTTGTAGCCGGAAAAGAAGTCAAATACAGGTTCGTTGAAGACTCTTGTAGAATGAACGACCTCACCGGATTTCAGCGTGATCTGTTGTACGTGATCGCGGGTGCTGACCAGCCGTCTGGACAGGACGTCAAGGATGAGGTTGAACGGTACTACGAGAGTGAAATTAATCACGGTCGCCTCTATCCGAACCTGGATACGCTCGTCAACAAGGAGTTCGTCAAAAAGGGGCAACTCGATCGCCGGACGAACTACTACGCCATCACCGATGCCGGTGAGGACGTAATCCAGGAGCGACGAGAGTGGGAGCACCAGTACATCGATATGTGAGTCAACGTGCATTCGGTCAAAGTGGACGTTCACTGCTTCCAACGGTTGTCTCGAAGAGAAGGCTTATACTGGCCAAATAGCGTCATCAGAGTATGTCCGCTGAGACTCCCGACACTCTGCCACATCTCATTACTATCGTAGGCAGAGGCGTTCCTTCGACCTACGAAATTACCGTCGACGGCGAGATTGAACTGGTCGGTGCTGATCCACTCGAGGAAGCCACGGTCGTCACGGACCACGCCGTAGAGGGCGCGGTTGATACCGGGGTAATGCGATTCCGATTTTCCGGCCAGATGGCAAACGTACAGGTCGCCGACTGGAACGGTGTACCAGCACCGGACTCACCGAGCACACCGGAGGTCCACATCGATTACGGCGCACCCGCCCAAGCCGGGAACTAATGCGCTTTCGGTCGCTCGACGAAACGACTGGCGACGGCTAACCCAACATATTCCAGGATGCGGAACCTCACACTCTAATATCGGTAGTTTCAGTTTCACTTTGGTTGGATCGCATATATACTATTCAAGGTTGGATACTGATTGTAGAGGGGGCAGACACACCACACCCTGGCGCAGTCACACGCGCTCCCCCTTCCAGACCACGTACAGTTACCCATGTCCACGACAAATCCACCATCTCTCGGTACCTGCCCATTCTGCCACGCCGAGATCACGACGATCGACGTGATCCTTGAGTACCAAACAGACTCGGGTTTGGCAGTATACGCCGAGTGTCCCGAGTGCCGAGACGTCGTGAACCCACAATAACCGCCGACCCATGCTATTTGAAGAGATGAACCGGTTGCTGGCCCGGACAACCCAGACAGAGGTCGTCTACGAGTGCCGGCGCTGTGGAACCACTGTCGATAGCGATACCGAGACCTGTCCAGCATGCGAATCAGACGCGATCGTCCAGCACCGGATCTCTTGACATATGCCAGCGGAATACGACCGGATTCTGGATGTTGTGGCTGAGAACCCGGGAGCCACCGTCGAGGAAATCACGGACCTGGCACAAGATCGTGGCGTCACCGACACAGGTATCCCGGATCTCCTCTCAACAGCAGAAGACAACAACGATCTTCTCGAGTTTAACGAACAGTACTGGGTAGTGCGGACAGGCAAATATCGGTTCCATCGCTACGACCACGCAAAAACCTGACTACACTGCCAGACCTAAATATACGGAGAGAGATATTGGGCGATACGCCCTGATGAATATAGAGGATGAATTCAGCATGGTGACTTTGATTATATCACGCCGGTATCAGCGAATTATTCACTCATTTTATATGTGGAGTGGCGGAAGGGTTTCCCCGTTTCAGATGATGTGCTTCGTGAACTGACCTGCTTGGCGACGTGCTGCCCAACCTGTCGACTTTTGAATTATGAGCAAGTTTGATTTCGCCCCCCTGCATGGTCTGTGATGTGACAAACAGTATTAATCGTCAACTAGCTGGATTCAAAAGCGACCTAGATTCGCTTCCAGAAGCTGAGGAACCACCATCAACGACACTACAGATCATTCGAAATAACCAACAGGAACAGGACTGGCAACGTCTCTTGTTTCATTATTTGTCCCCGGATGGCCCTCACGGGCTAGATCACGCGCTTTTGGAGCATTTTCTCTCGGCACTCGCCGACCGAGGCGACCTGGAGTTCACGTTCTCTCGTTTCGATCTCAGTAGCATACAAATCAAGACAGAGGTTATCACATCTAACGGGCGTCGTCCAGATGCACTCCTATGGACATCCGAAGATTGGTTCATTTGTTGGGAATTGAAAGTCGAGGCGTCGGAAGGTGAAGATCAGACCAACGATTACGTTGAGGCTGATTCCTTCCAAAGTGTCAGCCTCAACAAGGAGGATGTCCCATCTGAGAGGCACCATTACATCTATCTCGCTCCGGACGATGCATCTCCACCGGAAGCCAGTGAGTTCGTCGCCATTTCGTGGAAATGGGTGGCCTCAAAGTTACAGTCATTTCTCGCTGATAGTCACGGCCAACATCCAGCACGAACAACCGCACAGCTCAACGATTTCATTGGCACGATTCAGAGTGAACTCAAGATGACCGAATATGAAGAAACCCAACAGGAGAAGGTGGAACTGTATCTTAATTATTATACCGAACTCACGGAGGTACAACAAGCGTTTGAAGAGCAGTGGGACGTCTTCACTAAGACGTGGGGAACCCGCCTAGCAGAGGCACTTGATACCGCTGTCGTTGTTGAGGAACCGAATGTTCCAGACCCACACGTTTCAGCTCAAATCACAATGGGGAATAATGAAGAAAAACAGTGGACATTTTGGCAAGATCATGATTGGGGATCGATATACCCGAAAAATTGGTGGACTAAGCTAGATGAGCGGAAACCGATATTCGATACGGCAAAACCAAACGGTCGGGTCAGCTTTATTCATCGACTCGGGGATAGATTCAAACCAGTTGCTGTAGGAGATCGAGAATTGAAGTTTTGGCTCAGAAGTGCACGCGCCTCTCATGACGACTTTCACGAGAATTTTGCTACAAGATTCCATTCAGATGAGGAAATTGAAGACCTGATCCCGTCTCGAACCACCAGAACAGGAAACCAGTCCAATGTGCTTGAAGCAACATACGATATCAACGTTGACTCACATTCTGACTTCTTCGAAGCTTACATCGCTGCATTGACCCGTGCGATGGATGAACACGTTGTCTCGAACCCCGAACTGGTGGATAAGATCGACAGGATCTGCCAGCAGACAATCGACGAGGATACACCGTTCTGAGTCGCTAAATTGTCATATCTCCGGCGCATCGTGGGAAGGAATTGGTACTTGAGCGTTGATTTCGGGCGAATCTGTGCAATGCTATCAAAACCGCTGTGCGAGCTTCGTCTCTGAGTGAGTCCTTGTTTTTAGCCTCGCTGATGATTCCGAGATAGAACACTCACTATTCGTCGCTAATTTTGTAATAATTGCAAGAATCTTTTGCGTATTCGATCGAATAGCGGAATCGAATGGATTGTAATCGAGGGGGCAGTGTACAGCGAGAATCGTTCGTCGAACACTTATTGTGCAGTTCTTCTAACGTATCACCAATGGAAGATTCGAAAACAGACATTGCGGACCGAGCAGGTCAACTTCGACAACTCGCACTCACAGATCCCGAGCGGGTCGATCTCGACGAGTTAGGGATGATACTCTCTAGCCCAACCCAAACGCCGAAAACCCACGGCGCCGCCATCGTCGCTTTGATGAACGTCGCCAGGACGCAGGACGACGTCGCCGCCCGGTTCGTCGACGACATCATTCGACTGGTCAATCGACCCTCGCTCAAGACGAAAGTCGCACTAGGTTGCCTTCGCCAACTGGCCGCAAACGATCCTGACGCCGTGTTCGAGCATTTGGACGAGGTTACCAGTAATGTCTCTTCAGATGATCCGGATATCGTACAAGCGGCGACAGGGTGTTGTGTTGAATTAGTCGACACCGACCCCGCTGCGTTCACCGATATGGTCCCAATGCTAGCGGCACTGCTCGATTCAAAGCAGCAAACGACCCGAATCAACGTCGTCTACGTTCTCTCACAGATCGCCTCGGAGTATCCGGAAGAAGTGAAACCTGTCGTCCCGCAACTCGTCAACGGTATCACCAGTGAGGATAAATCCTATCAGATCAACGCACTATCGGCGCTCGGTTCCATCGTCTCATCGTATCCTAACGCGGCCGTCGACGCGACGAACGACATCGCCGACACTATCTCGACGAGCGAGTCCACAACCGTACAGGCGAACGCCGCTGGCGTCCTCGGCGACGTCGGTGACCAACACCCGGACGCGATTGTTGACCACGTCCCGGTCCTAATGACGAGTCTCGAGAGTGATGATGAATACTTAGCAGGGAACGCTGCTGCAGCGATCGTCACACTCGTCACCGAGGAACCCGACGCTGTAGTCGACTCGATTCCTGCACTCGTCGAACACCTCGATCACCCGTCTCCAGTCCTCCGTCGAAACGTCTGCAAAGCACTCGGACATCTTGAGGCTACGATCGCAATTCCCAAACTCTCGTCGATGGCTGACTCCGACCCCGACAATGGTGTGCGGGAAATCGCTTCGTGGGCAGTTGAACAGGTGTGAACTAGAGGACGCTCTTGGACCCCAACGGTGTAGAACAGACGCTACAAGCACCTGAGTACCGTCCCAAGCGTGGGCAGAGTGACATCAGTTCTGCAATTCAGTTGCGGTCATATTTCCGGGGAAGCAATCTAGGCAAAGTAGACTTGGGAGCTTAGACGGTTCGGACGCCACTACAATCACGATCGACCGAACCAAACAGTCAATGGTTGAACACCAGCTGAGGAAGTGCTGAACCAGATAGTGCCCCTCATCCCCAAAGATACCGATGAGTTAATTTCATAGATCAATACAAGTCATAGGTACTGGATGAATAAGACTGCACTGTGGAACTCGTGGCTCGAGAAAACACTCTTACAGGATCTAGACGCCGAGGAAGCGGCGGATCCCGTTCCGTTTTTCGAGACCGTTGATGGTGAACTCGAGATGAGCAGTGCACTAGGGAGCTACAAGTGGGGAAAGAACGATGGTGACTATCTCTACTTGGTCTATCTGTTGGATGAGGCGTCCTCAGATGATTGGAGCATCACTCCAGTATACGTGGGTGAATCGAAGAACATCAGCGCACGGATTGGACAACATGCTCGGAAGATTCGGGATTCCTTCCCGATCACCGAATGGGAAGACAACGGCCACTGGGGAAGTTTCTCGAAATACGATCAGATCGCAGCTGTCGCTGAACTCGCCGAGAGGCCGTTGTACGTCTGGATCACCGACGTCGACGATCTCGAGTGCGGTCCATATGGTTACGAGACGTATCGCCAGGAGCTCGAGGCAAAGCTCGTTGGGTTGCTTCACGCTCAGCCTGCGTACGAGCGGATATTTGCAAACCGGGCATCCGTTCTAGCTTAGCGACTGACTGAAATGGGGATCACGCCGAAATTGCGTCAAGTCTGACCGCAATCATACCGAGATAGCTGCTGTTCCAA
>NZ_WUBV01000040.1:0-93856 GCF_009807105.1 Natrialba sp. INN-245
CTTTGAGCCAGTGGAGTTCCTCAAGCGTGACGTCGTCGAGCCGACCCATTACCAGCTCTACACTGTCTATCGGTAAATAACTTACTTAATCACTATGAGTCGTTGATCAACGAGATGTATCACAAAGACGGGGAGAAAACGAAGTTCACAGGGAAAATCAAGGTGAAAAACGGGTCAATAGCGAAAGCTATAGGCAGAAACCTGAAGCGAGCCTCCGGATTCCTGGAATCGGAGGCGAAGCGGGAGAAATCGGCTGGATAGTCGGGCAAAAAGTATCGTTTATCGCTGTCTGCTGGTGCTTCTGTGGTGACGGCTCGCTTCTGGCGAGAATCACTGGTGATTGGGGCGGGGTGTTCTCGTCAGAACACCCCTTTCTGCGGTGCCCTCAGAAAGTGGATTCAAAATCGGAACGCAGGGGGGCAAAACGAATCGGTAGCGATCTGTGATCCACTAATAAGCGTTTCCGAAGTTCACCCACCGTTTCGATTGAGATCCATCAGTCTGAAATAGCTCTTGACTACTTCCCAAGAGCTTTCAGTCTTTGACAACTAGTAACTATAGGCTCCGATTTCGATTTGGTCCCGTCCTGTGGCGTCAAAAACACCTGTTGTGGCAATTTAAACGGGCGAAATATTGGACTAACCGTTGACTATGAGAGATACAATCACATCACACAACGTACAGTTTGCGGGAAGAACGTGGGCTTGTATCGGATTCCTCTCGTTGTTGCGTATCGACCGTCCAAAAACCAGTAACAGCGTATGAGCACGAAGAACTTCACCCCGTTTCAGGACGTGGTCGAATTCACACAGAAGTACGGGCTGGCGTTCGTAATGGTCGCCAGTTACTTCGGCTCTGGCTCGGTGTTCATTGCCAGTCAAGCTGGCGCCATGCACGGATACACACTGCTTTGGGCCGCCGTGGGAGCGGCATTACTCGGATTCATGGCCCAAGACATGAGCGCTCGGCTAGGTATCCACGGAACATCGCTGATGGTGTTCACCCGGGAAAAACTTGGCCGGCCACTGGCGATAACGATTGCACTCTTCCTGTCGATTGGCTGCATCGCCTGGACGCTCGGGTTGGTCGCCGCGGTCGGTGCTGGTCTCTCCTTCCTGCTCGGGGGTGTCGTCGCTTGGCAACCCATTGCCGTACTCACGACATTCGCTGCGATCGGTGTCGGACTATTGCGCTACGACACTGTCGAAAACATGATGATCGCAATGATGCTCTCGCTGATGGTCATCTTCGTGATCGTTGCCCTGCCGAGCGGTGCTGATCCAAGCAGTATTACTACCGGGTTCGTCCCGGGCACTGACTCGTTGGGTGCGCTGGCGATGGTAGCGGGGCTGCTCGGTACGACCGCATTGTGGCCGAATTTCTTCTTGGAATCGATCCTAGTGGATACCAAAGGTTGGACTGACGAGAGCGACCTCCCGGAGGTTCGGAGGGACTTGGCAATCGGCTATGCAGTCGGCGGGATCACGATGGTTGCAATCCTGATCGGCGCAGCAGCATTACTGCGCCCGATGGGTTACACTGAGCTTGAGTCGTTCATTACGCCGGGTGAGGCGCTGGTTGATGTACTTGGAACATGGGCGATGGTGCTGTTCGTCGGCGGCGTGATCGTCGCAGCGTTCAACAGTATCATCCCGATCATGTGGACGCCAGCCTACATCATTCCGCAAGCTGCGGGATACCCGGTTCAAAAAGGAGATCGGATGTTCAACGTCATGTTCGCAGGAATGACCGGGATCGGCGTGTTCTCGCCACTGGCGAGCTGGTGGCTAAATTTATCGGTCGTTGATATGGTGATCCTGTTTCCGATGTACAACGGAATCTTCGCGCTGCCGGTCGCAGCCATCCTGTTGTTCTGGGCGGTTAACGACCGCGAGACGATGGGCGAGTACACCAATTCGAAAGCGCTAAACGGTGTCAATGCACTACTTGTACTACTCGCGGTTATCCTAGCGATTCTGTCTATCCAAGACTTCGCTAAACTCATCACTGGCGGTGGGTTCTGACGGTAGGGCCACTCATTTCTCTTGAGACTCTAGTTTCATACTTAAGTTGGGATATTGGGGACAACGAGTGCGTTCTCCGCTAATCCGGCGAAAACGAGAGTGAGTGACTCATCGTTCTCGGTTGCTCACACCGTATTAATAGATTTTCGACAATTTTCACACATAATAACGTCGTACAGGATGTCATAGAATACGTCTCACACTCACTGTCTGGTGATTATACGGGTCATGTTCTGCATCTCACTTCCAGAAAACACCATCTCAGAATTCAATTTGTATCCTGGGGATTAGAACATTCTGCCTGAGGGCTATTGTATGACACCCTCCCTCAAAGTACTTGATCGACCCGAGCAACGACAGACACCTATACGTATCGGTGAAATACCACGAGAAATAGGTGTTATGAACGCTTCTCTGAATTCCGCCGTATCAGACCAATCTGCTTTGCAAGATATGCGCCCTGTATCTTGCACGACAGCGGGAAATATATTTTAACTGGTAGGAATTGCAGCGTTCACTAAGCACACGCAGTGAGCAGCCGGTTCATTCGAGAGAGCGTGGAATGAAGGTGAGCGTCGTGCTGACTTGATTCTCTGGATGTTGCACGCTGTTTTTACCAGTTGACGTATAGTTTATGCTCTATTGCGTTACATCATTCGCCTGTGCGACCCGTTTCTCGAGTAGACGAAGAGTCGGATACGAACTGTTCGAGGCCATCACTGCAAAATCAATGCACACTCGATCGTACCCGGCGGTCTGACGTACCGACACCGCGACATTTCGGATCACCGATCCAGAAAAATCGCGTCCCGAACCGCTTATAGCGATGGGAACTTCGCGTCTCGGAATCGTTTTTTCCCCTTCTCGAACAACCCGGACGGTTTGACCACGTTGTCGTTGAAAAAGTACTCCTCCGCGGATCGGCCGATGGCCCAGGTCGTCCCGGCGGCGACGGCCCCGGATATCGCCTGTCCGCCGACGGGTGCAAGCTGGACGAGCGACCGGGCGACCTCTCGAGCCCCCAACCCGCCGACGGCCGAGACGCCGACCGCGCTCGTGTAGTCCTGGACGGTCGCCCACTCGAGTTCCCGACAGGAGTAGGATCCGATGAGTGCAACGAGCCCCGCTTGTAGAGAGCTCAGAACGACGATGTCGGCGACGGGCATCGGCGTCGCACCGATCCCGGCGGCGATCGAACTAAACCGATTCGTCGTGCTCCGGGCCATCTTCCGCATCAGCCGTTCCCGGCGCTGGGCCTGATTGAACTGCAATCGCGCGCTGATCGGCAAAAAATCGCCGATCAACCACGACAGGGTCTCGACGTTCCAGTAGGGCTCGTCTTTGACGTACGTCGGGACGACGCCGACGTTCTCCTCGGAGTCGAACTCGTAGCCACGCAGTGGCTGGTTCTCCTCGAAGGCCGTCGGCTCCGGTTCCTCGAGCACGCGGGAGACGAAATCCAGGTTCGACTTGATATCCCCGGCGAGCGAGGGGTTCGTCTCCGGCGGCCAGTCGCCGCCCGGAGAGAGGTGCGTATCCACCTTGTTCAGACAGTAGACGACCGGCGGAAACAGGGCGTCGAGCTCTCCGCGGAGCCGTGCAACGGTCTCGAAGTCCTCCTCACCGGCCCGGACGTGATCCGGCGTCATCACGTGGATCGCGATATCCGGACGGTGCTCCTCGAGATCCCGTTTCATGAGCGAGACGGTGTCGGCGGGGACGTCCCCGTCCGGCGGGACGCTCTCGAACAGCCCCCGCGAGTCGACGACGTCCCAGCTCGCGTACCGATCGGGAAAGGAGATGTGATAGAGTTCGGACTCGACGGTCGTCGGCTCGACGCTTCCCACTTCCGCGGCATCTTTGTTCGCGAGGGCGTTGATCAGCGACGACTTTCCTGCACCCGAGCGCCCGAACAGGTAGAGCCGCGGCGGCCTCGAGTCGTCGATCAAATCGTCCATCTCGCTGAACGCCGGACCCAGAACGTTGTTCACGGCGAACTCTCGATTCTCCTCGCGTATCGGAGCCGATTCGACGAGTCGATCTAACTTCTTCCGGAGGGCTTTGAACTTCTCTGGGTCGACTGCCATCGACTGTACTGTCGTGACCGGCACTTGAAAAGCCATCCGCCGACAGCGAATCCGGCATCTATCGTCGGCGTGACCGCCGACGGTCCGCCGGGGCACGGCCGTCCTCGAGAAACACGGTCGTTAAGCCCCTTGCCACGCAATCGGTCCGTATGAGTCTCGAGACGATGAACCCGAACCCGACGTGGGACGCAGCCTCCTACAAGGACGCCGTCGACACGCTCGACGCACACAACGACGAACTCGTCTACCGGGTCTGGGGTGGCGACTGGTGTAAGGACTGTCGCAAACTGCTCCCGGATTTTGGCGCGGCACTCGAGGCGGCCGACGTTCCCGATGAGCGCATCGAGGAGGTTGCGGTCGACCAGGACAAACAGGGCCCCGGCGTCGAAGAGTACGACATCGAGTACATTCCGACTGTCGTCGTCGAACGCGCACCCGCCGGCGCAGACGGTGACGGCGAGGAGATTACCCGATTCGTCGAAGAAGAGGAGCTTCCGCCCGCAATCTGGCTGGCTCGAGAGATTGAAGCAGCCCTCGGGGCCTAATGGGGACGGTTACGCCCGACTCGCTCGAACCAGTTCGACGCCGCTGACGTCGAAGCGGGCACCGCCAGTGTCGCTCTCGCCGACCGAAAGCTCCCAGCCGTGGGCGTCGACGACGGAGGTCACGATGTCCAGTCCGAGACCGGTCCCCTCGGCGGACGAGTACCCCCGCTCTAAGACGTCGTCGCGTTTCTCGGGCGGGATTCCGGGCCCGTCGTCGGCCACGTAAAAGCCGTCGGCAGTGGTCCCAACTTCTATCGTCACGTCGCTTCGACCGTGTTCGACGGCGTTTCGAAACAGGTTCTCGAAGACGCTCGAGAGTCGGTCGGCGTCGGCGACGACCATCGCGCCCTCGTCGACGGCGACGAGGTCGGCGTCCCGACTCGCGACGACCGACCAGGCGTTTGCGACGACGGTCGAAAGCTGGACCTCGGTTGGGTTCTCGAGTTCGTTTCCCTCTCGAGCGAGCGCCAGGACGTCGGAGATGAGCGAATCCATCCGGTCGAGGGACTCTTGGGCGTGCTCGACGTGCTCTCGCTCAGAGTCGGCTACCGACGACTCGAGCAGGTCGAGACGGCCCTGTGCGACCTGGAGTGGGTTTCTGAGGTCGTGGCTCACCACGCTCGCGAACCGCTCGAGTTGTTCGTTCTGTTCCTCGAGTCGTTCGAACTGTCGCCGTCGAACGAGAAGATTCGAGAGCCGTCGGTGGAGGACGGGCTCGCGAACCGGTGCCGTAATCACCTCGTCGACCAGCCGATAGTTGTCCCCTGAATCGGTCAGGTCGAGGTCGATTCGGGTCCCCTCGCGTCGAACGAGGACGACCGGCGAGAACGACGGGGATGTCCCGAGGGACTCGAGGCGGTCACGGTAGGTCGGAACGGAGAAGTCGTCGACCAGGACGACGTCGCCGGTCAACTCGGTGTCATCCGTCCGGACCTCGTAGCGCCCCTCGAGAAGCTCTGCGAGCGCCGTTCGGTTCGCGTCGTCCTCGATCAGAAGCTGGATCGTCCCGTCGTCTTCACTCATGATCGATTCCTCCGCACGTCTGCTGGTCTGTCTCGGAGAAGTCGAAAAACGTCACAGTACGACTCCGGGCGGTTGCTACTTTGCGTTGTCGGCCATCGACCTGCTCGTGGGCGTCCCCTCGAGGATTCCCCGGACGTCAGTCAGCGGTTCGCCGACGACGATTCCGTCCGGAGTGATCTCGAACTCCCGGATCGTCCGCTCGAAGTTCCCGGCTCGCTTTTTCAACACGCCGATCCCCTTCCGAAGCTCGCCGTCGGTCTCGACGTAGTTGAGAAAGACGACGTTGTCGGCGATGTAGTTGATGTTCGCGCTCGTCGCGCTCGGCATACCTGCCGCCTGGTCGGTTTCGTCGAGCAAGAGCACGGCGACGTCCTCGCTTTTGAGGTAGCGAATCAGCGCGTGGAGTTTTCGTCCGAGTTTGCTCTCCTCGCCCTGGAGGGCGACCTTGTATCCCTCGACGCCGTCGATCATGACGATTCCCGTCTCCGTCATTTCGACGCGTTCTTTGACGTTCTGGGCGAACTCCTCGGCCGAGAGTGTCAGCGGTTCGACGGCCTCGATCGCGAGCGTTCCGGCAGCCTCCATCTCGCCGATGGGGATGCCGATCGACTCCGAGCGATGGACGAACGTCTTCGGTGACTCCTCGAAGAGGTACGCGACGGGATCGTCGCCGCGACTGGCGGCTTCGCCGAGAAACTGCGTTCCGACCGTGGATTTTCCTACTCCGGTCGGACCGGCGACGAACGTCGCCGTTCCCCGCTCGAGGCCGCCGTCGAGCAACGCGTCGAGTTCGTCGATTCCGAAGGGGAGCCGTTCCGGGCCGAATTCCCTCGCGGGGCCCGACGGGATCAGGCTCGGGTAGACCTCGAGTCCGTCCCCCCTGATCTCGAGTCCGTGCGTGCCATCCTGCTGACCGATCCCGCGGTGTTTCGGCACGGAGATCCGTCGCCCGCCGTCACCGCGCTCGAGTTCGACGATGCCGTCGCTCAGCGAGCGAACCTCGTTGTCGTTTCGCGACGCGGCGGGAGTCATCGTCGCGACCACCGTCGTTCCGCGCCCCTTCAAAAAGCGCATGAACGAGATCAGCCGCTTGCGAAACTGGTACTCCGAGGGTTCGAGATACTGCAGTTGTGAGATCGGATCCACCAACACCCGGTCAGGGTTGATCTCCTCGATCGCCTCGCGGATCTCCTCGATGAACTGCTCGGATTCGAGATCCCGCGAGTCGACCAGATCGTAGGCGTTGTCGGCGTCGAAGAAATCGGAGTCGGGACCGAGGTCGAGAAATGCCGCCGAGTCGAGATCGATGCCGAAACTCGAGGCGTTCGCGACGATCTCCGAGCGCGACTCCTCGCCGTGGACGAAGAGAACGGTTTCGTCGGCCTGTATCCCGGTCTGAAGGAACTCCATCCCCAGAAGCGTCTTCCCGGTTCCGGGTCTCCCGACGACGAGATAGAGTCTGCCCGTCACCAGTCCGCCGTAGAGAATCTCGTCCAGCCCGGAAACCCCCGTTTCGATCGTCGGTAAATCCGCGTTCATCCGCCGATCGTCCTCGTGTCGATACTCATATCGTGACCGTTCTAGAGGGACGAGTGTCGAATAAACCTACGGGTAGTGGCCTTTCTGATCCGGGTTCTGACGGCGGATCGGTTGTGGAACATCGCCGGTCGGTCGTGTTATATCGGTGCGTCGGATCCCGACTCGGGTTCGCTCTCGAGCCACTCGAGTGCGTCCTCGACGTCGTGGGTCGGCGGCGAACACGTCCGGTCGCGACAGACGTACAGCGTCGGTTCGCCGTCGCGAGCCTCACGGCCGGCCCAGATCGGCGGTACGTCCTCGAGACCGAGTTCGTCGAGCCACGCCTCGAGTTCGTCGTCGGTCGAGGGTCGGCGTGCGAACAGCCGGTCGGGCAGATGTCGCGAGGCAAACCGGTCTCGCCACTCCGCGGGGAGTTCGTCCGCGGCGACGGTCACCTCGAGCGCGCCGGACTCGAGGCGGTCGGCTGCGAGACAGAGCGTCGCGTGCTGGAGTGCGTTCGTCTCGAGGCGGTTGGCGTGGGTCTGGAGGGTCTCTGCGGCGATCCTCTCGAAGTCCTCGTCTGCGAATCCGTCGAGTGCGAGCAGGGTCTCGACGGCGACCCCCGCGGCGGAGGGCGTCGACTGGTCGCCCAGTTCCTGCGGTCGCGTGACCAGCGACTGGCCGCTCTCGGGCGTGAAGTACAGCGTCCCGCGGGTTTCGTCCCAGAACTCTTCTTCGATCACGCGGGCGAGGTCGAGTGCGAACGCGAGATGAGAGACGTTGCCGGTGGCCTCGTAACAGCCAAGCGCGCCGCGTGCGAGGAAGGCGTAGTCCTCGAGATAGCCCTCGACTTTCACGTCCCCGTCTTTGTACCGCCGAGAGAGCCGCCCCGAATCGGCGTCCCAGAGTCGATCGCGGACGAACTCGAGGGCGTCGACCGCTATCTCGGCGTAGTCGTCCTCGCCGAGGACGAGCGCGGCGTCGGCACACGTCGAAATCATCATCCCGTTCCAGCCGGCGAGTACCTTCTCGTCGCGACGGGGTCGCGGTCGCTTCTCGCGGGCCTCGAACAGCCGTTTCCGGGCCGACTCGAGTCGGTCCCGGACCTCGTCCTCCGCGAGGTCGTGACGGTCGGCGAGTTCCGAAACTGACGTTACCCGGTTGGGCTGGTTCGTCCCCTCGAAGTTCCCCGATTCGGTGATATCGTACCGGTCACAGAACAGGTCGGCGTCGGTCTCGTCCTCGAGGACCTCCCGAACCTCCGCGGGCGTCCAGACGTAGAACGCGCCCTCCTCGCGCTCGCCGGTTTCGGGATCCTCACTCTGGGCGTCGAGGGTGCTGAAGAAGCCACCCTCCTCGTGGGTGAGTTCGCGCTCGAGGAAGGTCATCGTCTCCGCGACGACGTCGGCGTACCGGTCTTCGCCCGTCAACTGGTAGCCGGCGAGCAGTGCCCGCGGAATCTCGGCGTTGTCGTAGAGCATCTTCTCGAAGTGGGGAACTGTCCAGTCGCGATCGACGCAGTAGCGGTGGAATCCGCCGCCGACGTGGTCGTACAGCCCGCCGTCGATCATCGCGTCGAGTGACTCCTCGAGGACGTCGCGGTAGCGCTCCTCGCCGGTTCGATCGGACGCGCGGGCGAGCACCCGGAACCGAGAGGGCTGGGGGAACTTCGGGCCGCCGTCGCCGAAGCCGCCGTGCTTGCGGTCGGCGCTTCGAACCGCCGCCTCGGCGGCCCGAATCAGGACGTCGCTCGTCGGCGGTTCGTCCGCGCCGATCGAGGCGGGCGTCTCCTCGAGTTGATCCCGGGCCGCTTCGGTCCACTGGTCAGCGCGGTTTTCGACCTCCTCGCGGTCGGTCTCCCAGGAGTCGACGAGGTTCTCGAGGACGTCGAGGAATCCCGGCTGGCCGCGTTTTTCCTCTTTCGGGAAGTACGTCCCGACGTAGAACGGCCGTCCGTCGGGGGTGAGCCAGGCCGACAGCGGCCAGCCACCCCGACCGGTGACCAGATTACAGACCGTCATGTAGATGCTGTCGACGTCGGGGCGCTCCTCGCGGTCGACTTTGATCGGGACGAACTCCTCGTTGAGAAGCTCCGCGACCTCCTCGTCGGCGAAACTTTCCTCTTCCATCACGTGACACCAGTGGCAGGCCGAGTAGCCGATCGAGAGGAAGATGGGAACGTCGCGCTCGCGGGCGGCCTCGAGTGCGTCGTCGTCCCAGGGTTGCCAGTTGACGGGGTTGTCGGCGTGCTGGCGCAGATACGGACTCTCCTCTTCGTCGAGCCGATTGCGCCGTGTCGGGTCGGTCATGGCCGGGGCTAGGAGCGGGTCATGTAAAAGGACGTGGTAATGGTAATTGGTAACGATAGTCGTGGTCGTGATCCGTCTCAGGCGACGGTTGACAGACGAACTTCAGGACCGGTGGTGACCTCGAATTGCTCCGTCGAACCTGGCTGACTGGCTGATTGGCGTTCGGTCACATACCCGTCCGATTTCGACAGGCTGGACAGTACATCGAGTCGGTTCGCTGAATCATGTAGGCCTCCTCGCAGTGCGGACAGGAACGCCCGATCGAGACGTTCGACTCCCGCGCGAGTCCGGACGCCGTCCGCTCGAGTCGTGTCTGTTCGCGCTCGAGGGAGTCGAGGCGGTCCTCCAGGTCGGCTTCGCCCTCGTCATCGTCTTCGTCGCGGCGGATCGTCGGTTCCGCAGTCAGTGGGATCATTGTCCGTGGAAGTGGACGACCGGTCAAAAGGTCGCTTCCAACGTGTGATGGTACGCCGTCGGCCGAGCGCCGACTGCTACTCTCGAATCCCGAGTCGCTGTGTAAGGGCACTGAGACCGTCAGTCGAGTCGGCGAACCTCGCCCAGAGGATGAGCGTGGGTGGTAACGCGACGATCGACGCCACGAACGAGTAGAACACGCTGAGTGCCATCAACAGACCGAAATCGCCCAGAACCGGCGTGATCGCGAACGCGAGGGAACCGGTTCCGATCGATGTCGTGAGCATGCTCCCGGCGAGCGCGCCGCCGGTGCCCGAGAGCGTCGTCGTGAGCGCGGGCACCGGCTCGGCGAGCTGGTTGTACTCGTCGATGAATCGCGCCGTCGTGTGGACGGAGTAGGCGATTCCGATTCCGATCGATATCGAGAGAATCGTCGCCGTGAGCGCGTTCAGCGGCATACCGAGCAGCCGCATCGTCGCGATCAGACACGCGACCGCGATGACGATCGGGAACACGTTGGCCACGCCGAGCCACGGTCGCCCCTCGAGCACTGCGTACGCGATCACGAGAAACACCGCCGTCAGTCCGACCGCGAGCATCATCCCTTGAATCGCCGACGCGAAGATGATGTCGCTGACGGCGTCGAAGACGACGATCTCGCCGGTCGCAGTCGATCCGTACCGGAAGTCCTCGGCGAACGTGCCGGCGTCGGCTGCGACCTCGCTCTGCCCGGCGTCTGCGTCGACCGCGTACTCGAGTTTCGCGCCCCGGCGATCGTCCGTGAGGTATCGTTCGGCCTCCGTGCCGGCTGGTGAGGCGAACAGTTCGTCGTACACCCGATCGAGGTTCCGATCGGGAACCCCGTTTCCACTTCGGTCGTTTCGCTCGACCAGTGCGGCGAACTCGGGATCCTGTTCGGCGTAGGAGTGGATCACCGTGACGATACTCTGGGCCTCCGCCCCCCCGCCGTCGCCGACCGCCAGACTACTCGGCGGATCGTCGTTCGGCGCCTCGAGGGCTTCTAACGCGTGATCCTCCTCGAGTGACCCCTCGACGTATATCGTCACCGACTCGTCTTGGTTCGTCGCGAACCGATCCTCGAGCAGATTGATCGTTCCGGTGATCGTGTACTCACCGGGGGCGAACGGTTCGGGAACGTACTCGACGTATCCCGGCTGTTCTTCCGGCGGCAGGAAGTCGTCCTCGTCGAACGTGGTGTCGACGCCGGCACCGTACCCCGCCGCGCCGACGCCCACCAGTAGGAGGACGACGACGAAAAAGACCGGCGCGCGCTGGCTAGCGATCGCCGGGACCGACAGCAGTCGGCCGAACGAGGACTCCTCGGAGGCGATCGGCGTCGAGCCGAACTCGGGGACGCCGAAGCGCTCGCGGAGCTGGTCGACCTCGAGTTTCGCCGCGGGCAAGAAGAGTCCGAAGATGAGAAACGTAAAGACGATCCCGACGCTCGAAGCGATTCCCATGTCGCGAATCGGGGCGAGATCGGAGATGACGTTCGCTCCGAAGCCAAAGACCGTCGTCGTCGTCACGATGACGAACGCGATCATGAGCTGGTTGTTCGCGGTCCGCATCGCAGCAACCGGTTCGAACCCCTGGACGGTCTCCTCGCGATAGCGGTTGACGATGTGAATGCCGAAGTCGACGCCGACCGCCAGCAACAGGACGGGGACGGCGATCATCATCTGTCCGAACGGAATCCCGGCGTAGCCGAGGAAGCCGAACGTCCAGACGACGGTCATCACGAGCGCGAGTAGCCCCAAGACGAGGTCGATCGGATCCCGGTAGGCGACCGCCAGAAACGCGAGCAACAGCAAGACGACGATCGGCATCACGATCGCCATCGAGTCCTCGATGATGTTCTCGAACTCCTCGTCGACGATCCCGGAGCCGAACGCACGCAGATCGGTCGGTTCGTCGTCGGCGATCGATTCGACGGCTCGCTGGGTGTCGGTCAGATCGTCGTCGCTGAACTCGCCCGGGACGTCGTGGTCGATCACGATGATCGCCGCCGACGCCGAGGCCTCGTTCGGATTGAAGTCCTCGGAGACGATACTCGCAAACGCCGGATCGTCGGCGAGCGCTCTGATCGTCCGGTCGACCTCGGCGTTCGTTGCCCCCTCGAGAACGCGGCGCTGTTCGGCCGCGGTCTCTGCCTCTGGGTCGATCGCCTGTGCGACGACCGTCGCCGGCCCGTCGGCTGACTCCATTCGGAGGTCGTCGCGCTGTTCGACCCGCTCGAGGACGACGAGGGATCGAACCAGTTCCTCGCGGGTCAGGACGTCGGTGCCGGTGTGGACCAGTTGCGTCGATTCCTCGCCGGCGTCGAACGCGCCCTCGAACTCCTCGTCGACCGCGTCGAGGGCGTCCTGTTCGGGAATGCCCTCGGTGAACGCGTCCATCTCTCCCTCCTCGGATTCGATGGCGGCCATTCCGCCGGCGAAGACGGCGGTGAGAACGAGGAAGACGACGATGATCGTCTTCGATCGGGAGACGATCGTCTCGTTGAGCCGGGCCGTCGCCTCGTCGATCCGCGCTCCGATATCTATCATCGTGTCGTTCTATCTCCGCTGGTAGACGTACGCGCCGGCACCCAGTCCGAGGCCGGTCAGGACGATCGTTCCGATCAGGAATCCGGGTAACCCGCCACCGCTTTCCGTGACGTCGATCGCGACCCGAATCGTATTCGACAGCTGGCTATTCCCTCGTTCGTCGTCGTACCGGAAGTCGAAAGAGACCGGATACGTCTTCGCGGCTGCCGACGAGTCGGCGCTCAGGTGGAAGGTCATCGTCACCGACTCCCCTGGCTCGAGTTCCTCGACGAACCCTTCGTCGTCGTCGCTGTCGAGTGGATCGTCCGCGAACAGCCGCGCCTCGACGTCGGTCACCGTCTGATCGAGGTTGTTCGTTACCTCGACGGTGACGTGGTGCTCGTCGCCGGCGGCGATCTCTCGCTCGAGGACGTCTACCTCGAACTGGTCGCGTTTCGGTTCGACGCCCGCGACGACCTCGACGTCCTCGTAGAAGCGCTGTTCGAACGCTGTGTTCCGGTACTGGACGCCGAGATCGATCGTCCGGGCGACGGGTTCGGCCTCACCGCTCACCTCGATCGGGAGCCGAAACGAGGTCGACTCGCCGGCCTCGAGCGAGCCGACGCTGACGCCCTGCTCGATCGGGATCACGTTCGGCGACTCGTCGGTGAACTGGACGACGACGTTCTGTGCGTCCGTGGGGCCGTCGTTGGTGACGACGGCGTGGAGGTCGCCATCCTCGCCGACGTGGAGATCGGATTCGACGTCAGTGACCGAGAACTGCTGTTCGGCGTTCGGAGTGACGCCGACCGATGGACTCTCGTCGACGCGTTGGAGACCGTCGTCGGTCTTGAACTGAACGGTGCCGTCGAGCGTGTAGCCGCGGACGGGCGCGTTCGGCGCGACGGCGACGTCGTACTCGACGGTCGTCGACTCGCCGGGCGACAGTTCGCCGATCCACGCCGAATCCTGTGCGCTCTCGCCGAACGCGAAGCCCGCACTCGAGGACTCGAGGACGACGGTGACGTCGCGTGCGGTCTCGTCACCGACGTTTTCGACGGTCGCTTCCATCGTCCCGGAGTCGCCGACCTGTGCGTCAGTCTTCGCGTCGGTGATCGTAAACCGGGCGTCGTCGTCGACCTCGACGTCGATCGACGTCGACCACGTTCGGGACCGATCGTCGGTGACGCCGTTTCCGGACCGCTGGTAGGTGTGTGAGTAGGAGACGTCGAGGTCGATCGTGTACGTCCCCGCGTCGACGTCGTCCGGAACGCTGACCGCGATCGGGGCCTCGTTGGGCTGGTTCTCGGTGACGCTTCCGACCGACACCTCGCCGCTCTCGACGGTGAGCGGGGTCCCGCTCGCGTCGGCGTCGACGCGAACGTTCCGGGCGGTCGTCACGAGTTCGCGCTGATCCGCCGGTCCGAGCCTGAGATGGCCACTGTTCGAGACCTGCAGCGGAACCTCGTTCGTCTGTCCCGACTGGACCTTCGGCTCCGGGGCGTGGACCTCGAGGTCGGGTTCCCCGCGGATGAGCGTCAGTTCACCCGATGGCGGTTGCTGTTGTTGCAACGTCGGTTGGCTCTCCGTTCGAACCGATTTCGTCACGGTCTCCCCGGATCCGCCGTCGTCGACACCCTCGTCCGCGACCGACTCGACCGTGCCGTTCTCGCCGAGATCGGCTGCGGTCGATCCGCCCGCCAGAGCGAGACCGGCCGCGCCGCCGATCACCGCGAGCGCGGCGACGACGACGATTCCGGCCGTTCGCCCGTTCATCCACCGACCCTCCACCGACCGCGCCGCCGATCGGGCTGACAATCGTCCGAGAGTCCGTTCGTGCACTCGCCGTACGGACGCTGTCGGCCACGATTACGTTCGATTCCTAACGTGTCCATACTGGATAGAGAAACACAAAAACAAAAAATGTTTTGATTCATGAGTTCGTATACCAACGTACTCCATGGCCGAGACACACCAAAACACGTCCACGACACCGGATGAGGGGTCTCAGAACACGGTAGAACCGAAACACACACGCCGTCGACAGATAATCCGACGACTAGCGCGATGAAGGGGTTCAGCGACGAGGAACGCGACCGCATCAGGGGACACCTCCTCGAGGAGGGGCGAGCGCTGTTCGCGCGGTTCGGACTCGAGCGAACGCGGATCAAAGACATAACCGAGGCGGTCGGTATCGGGACGAGCACGTTCTACCAATTTTTCGACTCGAAAGAACAGCTCTACGCCGAGGTACTGATCCGGGAACGCGACTGTCTCGACGAGACGATCGCCGAATCGATCGCCGACGTCGATTCGCCACGTGAGCAGGTTCGGCTCACTCTCCGAACGTTGCTCGAGGAGGTCGAAACGAACCCGCTCGTTCACCGGTTCGTCGTCGATGGCGAACTCCACTCACTTCAGGATCGGCTTTCGGACGACGAAAAGCGAGCGCTCAGCGAGAACATCCGCGAGCGGGATTTCAAATATGCCGAGGAGTGGACCGACCATCCTACGTTCAGATACGACGATCCGACGGCGATCAGTTCGTTGTTCCGGATGCTGATCTTCGTCAGCCAGTGTAAGGACGCGTTCCCAGTCGACGACTGCTCACCGCAGTACGAAGAGACCCGCGACCTCCTGATCGACGTCGTCGTCGACGGACTCTTCGCCGACTAACCCCGCGTTCACGCCCCACAATCGAAATCGATTCGCCGACTCGGTGACCTCACCGCGACGGAGCCGCGTTCGGTGCAAAGTCGTCGACGAGGTGCTCGAGCGTGCGATCCATTCGTTCGATATGTTCGGTCTGGGACTCGACTTCGGTGGCGATCGCGCCGGTGTCCTCGGCGATGCTCTCGGCGCTTTCGACCGTCTGATCGACCATGCTCGCGACCTCCTCGGTGCTCGAGGCCTGCTGGTCGGTTGCGGTGGCGACCTCCGAGATGCCGTCGGAGACCTCCTCGACGGTGTCGTGAATCTCGTCGAAGGTGTCGACTGCCCGTTCGATCGACTCGATCCCGTCCCCGATGCGGTCGTTGTTCTCGTCTAAACTCTCGACGGCCGTCGCGGTGCTCTGTTCGACCTCGCGGATCATCGCTTCGATCTCGCTCGCCCGCGCCTGGGAATCCTCGGCCAGCGACTTCACTTCCGAAGCGACGACAGCGAAGCCGTCGCCCGCTCTGTCGGCGTGAGCGGCCTCGATCGAGGCGTTGAGCGCGAGCAGATTCGTCTGATCGGCGATGTCGTTGATCACTTCGACGATCTCGTCGATCTCCGCGACGCTCTGTTGGATCGCGGTGACGTCCTGGGTGACTTCGTTTGCCGTCTCCCGGATCTCCTCCATCGCGGTCCCGATCTCGGTCGCCGACTCCTGGCCGTCCTCGGCCAACTCGCGGGCCGACTCGCCGGCCGCAGCGACCTCCTCCGAGGACGACGCGATCTCCTCGACCGCCGCCGAGAGACTCGACATCTCCTCTGCGACCTGCATGACGGCCTCGTACTGCTCGGAGGCCTCGTCGTGTATCTCCTCGAGTCGATCGCTGATCTCGTCGGTGCTCTCGCCGAGTTCGGCGATCGACTCCTGCATCTCCGCGGCGTCGTCGTTGTCGTAGTCGGCGTTCCCCTCGAGGTTCGTGACGTCCGACGTGTCGACGTCGGTCTCTACGTCGTCGTCGATCTCCTGGCTATCCGCCAGACTCGACGTGTTATCGAACGACACGACCCGATCCCCCTCGAGTGAGCCCACACACCTGTCCGCCGTTACTATTCGACCCGAAATACACTTCAAAATTCTTGAAGTAACGTTTCATCTATGTATTACGTCCGGACGTTTCGGAGTAAAAGCTGTCGGCCAACATCGTTGGTTTTGGCCAAATAAACCCATACGAACCCACAACGAGTTTTTGTAGCGTTCGTCCGAGGATCGGTCACTATTGCATTTTGATAACATCTCGTCCCGTGGTGACCGGTCGACTCGTCCGGCGACCAGAGCCTACTACTCCGCCAAGCGTCGATTGCGGGGTCGAACTCGTGGGTGCGTCGGTTCGACCCTGCAGTGCAGCGTTGGACGGCGCTACTGTGCGCTCTCAGCGTCGACGACCCGCCCGAGAAACAGTACCGCGTCGGTCGGCCGATCTCGAACGAAAAACAGGAACGGCCGGTCTGCAGTCACCGTCGGCGGGCCGGACTCGAGTGCACCGGAGAACCCCGTCGCGGCGATCGCCTCGGTTCCCTCTTCGTCGACGGAGACGTACGCCTCGTGGTAGACGTCGAAGAGGAAGAGATCGTCCGACCCGGCCTCCGTCGGCGCGACGCCCTCGAAGTTCGCCCGCTCCGGATCGAACGGATCGGGCATGCCGAGGTCGCCGAGGACCGCCGCGAGTTCGAACTCGACGTCGAACTCGAACCGGGGGAGTTGGATCATCGCCTCTCGCTTCTCGAGTTCGTCGAAAATCCCGGCGATTCGGTCGGCGTCGAGGTCGGCCTCGAACGACTCGAAAGCCTCGCGGGTCCCATCGGCGTCGGGAGCGGCCTCGGACGGCCGGGGAACGACGATCACCATGCTCACGTCCTCGCCGACGTACGGGAGTTCGATCGCTTGGTAGTCCTCACCGTGGGCGTACGGGAAGTCGTTGGTCTGGCTCATCATCCGAACCTCGTCGGTCGAGCCATCCAGCGCGGTAAACTCCCTGTCGCGAGTGTCCTCGGGATCGAACGCCTCCGCCCAGTCCGCAAAGAGCGCGACCGCGTTGGTCACCACGAGCCGCGTCGCCTCGGTCACTGAACTCGCCGGGAGGAGTTCGGCGATTCGGCCGTCAGTCGCCTCTTCGACCCACTCGTTTACCTCGCCTCGAGCGGCGTCGCGATCGTCGACAAAGTCGAGTTCGCGGAGCCCAGTGCCGTAGTTCGTCTCGAGTGTCTCCAGAAATTCCTCGCGATAGGGGTAGCCCTCCTGACCCCAGAGGGCGTTGGCGACGAAGAGTTCGAACTCGCGACCGCCACGAACTCGGTCGACGACGCCGGGGGTGGCGGCGGCCTCGGCTCGTTCGTTCAGATCGTACTGGAGCGCACCGACAGCGGGGTGAAGGTCGTCTTCGGGTGGGAACTCGAGCGTCTCGGTCAGCTGGTTGGCCGTCCTCCCGCGAGCGCCCGCTCGAGCCATCGCGAGCGCCGCGGCGATGCTCACCGGCGAGAAGACGACGTTCGCGTTCGGTTCGTCGTCCGCGAACTGCCGGAGCACCGAGGTCGCGAACTCGGTATTGCCGCGGATCAGTTCCTCGAGGTGTGCGTCGGTCGCCGCGGGCCTCGTCTCGGGACCGAGGTCGCCCTCGGGTCCGGCGCGGGTGTGCCAGAGGAGGCCGCCGCCACCGACGCCGACGCCGAGGAGGGCAAGGGCGTGTCGGCGTGAGAGTGTCACGAATCGTGACATAGTTTCGAGGCGAATAAATCTTGTGAACGTTCCAATACGAACTCGAGTGGCTCGAGTGTGGCGGGTGAGCACGCGATTCGATTTCACAGAGCCGGAACGGCATGTGCGCTTCGACAGTGTCGATCGGATCGCCGTTCCGACGGCGAGAATATAATCTTACTGAGTCATGGAAAACCAACCCATAGGTCCTTAAACCCCATTTATTGGGATTTTGCGATACATTTGTAGTTTTATTTATGTAGTTGGACGTCCAAGAGTACCTCCCTGATCCCAGGGGCTGGAAAACTATGACCGAACGAAAAGACCCAATACAGCCCGTACCGCGGCGCGTCGCGCTGAAATTGATCGGTATCGGGGGCGGAATCGTACTCGGAACCGGATCCGTCGTGGGGAGAGACCACCACGACGACCCGAAGCCTCACCCCCACGATACGCACTGGGGAGAATCCGTCGCTGTCGACGGCGGCGAGGTGCGAACGTACGCGACGACGAATCGAGCGGACGAACTCTCGTCGCTCGGCGTCCACGTCGACGGGAACGCTCTCGAGGCATTCGACGAAGACGAGTCGCACTTTCGACTGAACTTTCCCACCGTTGATACCCGTCAGTTCGAGTTTCTTGGCTTCGACTACACTCCCAGTGGCCACCCGCCAGAGGAGATTTACGATGTTCCACACTTCGATATCCACTTCTACATGGTGGGGGAACGTGAGATTGAGAACATAAGCGGCGGCCCGCTTGGCGAGATGCCGCTTCCGTTCCTCGGTATCGCGGCTTACGATATCCCCGACGACCAGTTCCCGGAGGGATACGAGTTCGAGCAAGTGCGATTTATCGTAACGGAGATGGGCGAACACCTGCTCGACGCGACCGCACCTGAATTCCACGGAGATAACTTCGCCCATACGTACGTTTACGGAGCATACGATCCGAGCATCGATCCGGAGAACCCGGACGACACCACCAGTATGCCGCTAGGGCCGGAGGGTGAAGATGTCGACGTACCGGTTTACGGAACCGGGAGCGAAGGTGAGATCACCTTCGTCGAGCCGATGATCACCACCGAATTCCTCCGTGAGGACCTCTCCGAAGCGGTCTCCGTCGAGGTCGCGACACCCGAAACCGGCGACTACCCGACGGCCTACGCCATCAAACCCGACGGCGAGGGTGGCGCGTTCGTCTCCCTCGAGGGATTTTGATCGCTCATCTCTCGTCACCAAGTTCCCGTTTTCTTAACCGTGCGTCGGTACTGGTGCGCAGACGCTGTGAACGGTGCGACTGCTCGGAGTTCATCCCCTACGGCTGATCGGTCGTCCAGAAACGAGAGACAGGATCGAACCGCGGCCGATACGGATTGATGGCTGACTGTTCGGAGGCGGTTAGTTCAGTTCCTCGGTGAGTAGTTTCCGAAGAACCAGGTGGAGGACGCCGCCGTTCTCGACGTACTCGACCGCCATCGGCGTGTCGACCTGTGCAGTCACTGTGAACTCGGTGACGTCACCCTCATCGTCCTCGGCGGTCACCGTCAACTCGGCGTTGGGCTCGAGGCCGTCCTCGAGTCCGGAAATCTCGAAGTACTCGTCGCCCTCGAGGCCGAGTTCTTCCCAGCCCTCGCCCTCTTCGAACTGCAGAGGCAGGACGCCCATGCCGATGAGGTTGTCACGGTAGATGCGCTCGTAACTCTTGCCGATGGTCGCGCGGATGCCGAGCAGGTCGGTCCCTTTGGCGGCCCAGTCGCGACTCGAGCCAGTGCCGAGTTCCTCGCCAGCCATGACGACCAGCGGCGTCTCGTCCTCGCGGTAGCGCTCGGAGGCTTCGAAGACCGTCGTCTCCTCGTCCGTCGGGTGGTGGATCGTGTAGCCACCTTCCTTCCCATCGAGCAGTTCGTTCTCGATGCGGACGTTGGCGAAGGTCCCGCGCATCATGACCTCGTGGTTCCCGCGGCGCGAACCATAGGTGTTGAACTCGTGGGGTGGGACGTCGCGTTCTTTCAGCCACTGGCCCGCTGGCAGGTCCTCGCCGAACAGGCCCGCGGGACTGATGTGGTCGGTCGTGACCGTATCTCCGAGCGTCAGCAGTGCGCGCGCGTCCTCGACGTTATCCACGCCGGGGGCCTCGAGTGGGAACTCCTGGAAGAACGGCGGTTCGCGGATGTACGTCGATTCGTCGTCCCAGTCGTAGACGTCGCCAGTTGGCGCGTCCAGCGCTTCCCAGCGCTCGTCGCCCTCGTAGACGCTCGCGTACTTCTCCTCGAACATTTCGGGGGAGACGCTGTCGTGGATCGTCTCGCGGATCTCCTCGGTGTCCGGCCAGACCTCCTCGAGGTAGACCTCCTCGCCGTCGTCGTTCGTACCGATCGGCTCCTCCTCGAGGTCGATGTTCATCCGGCCCGCGAGGCCGTAGGCGACGACCAGTGGCGGGGACGCGAGGTAGTTCGCCTGGATCTTCGGGTGGATACGCGCCTCGAAGTTGCGATTGCCCGAGAGGACGCTCGTCGTCCAGAGATCGTGTTCCTCGATTGCGTTCTCGATCGGTTCCGCCAGCGGCCCGGAGTTGCCGATACAGGTCGTACAGCCGTAGCCGACGACGTGGTAGCCCAGTTCTTCGAGATCCTCGAGCAGGCCCGATCGCTCTAAGTACTCCGTGACGACCCGGCTGCCGGGTGCGAGACTCGTCTTGACGTACTCGGGTACCTCGAGTCCGGCTTCGGCGGCGTTGCGCGCGAGCAGACCAGCGCCGACCATCACCGACGGGTTCGACGTGTTCGTACAGGACGTGATCGCGCTGACGAGGACGTCGCCGTGGCCGATCTCGACCTCGGTGCCGTCCTCGAGTTCCACGGGAACTTTCTCGTCGAGTGCGAGGCCGGGGCCGGCGTCGGTCGCGTCCGCCGCAGACGCGCCACTGCCATCGCTAATGGCGGGCTCCCCGCCCGGACCGAGCACGCCCTGGTCCTCGAGCAAACTCGGGAAGTGCTCGTCTAAGTCGCCCATCGGGATTCGCTGGTGGGGCTTCTTGTGGCCGGCGAGGCTCGGTTCGACCTCACCCAGGTCGAACTCGACGACCTCGGTGAACTCGGGGTTTTGCTCGCCGAAGAGGCCCTGTTCCTCGAGGTACGCCCGAACGAGGTCGATGTGTTCGGGGTCGCGACCCGTGAGTTCGAGGTACTCGAGGGTTTTCTCGTCGACGGGGAACATGCTGATCGTCGAACCCTGTTCGGGGGCCATGTTCGCGATGGTCGCCCGATCCGCGACCGAAAGCTGGGAGACGCCGGGGCCGTAGAACTCGACGAACTTGTCGACGACGCCGACCTCGCGGAGCTTCTCGGTGATGTGGAGGACGAGGTCCGTCGCCGTCGCACCCTCGGGGAGGTCACCCTCGAGGCGGACGCCGACAACTTCGGGCAGGGACATGTTGATCGGCTGACCGAGCAACGCGGCTTCGGCTTCGATGCCGCCGACGCCCCAGCCGACGACGCCGATGCCGCCGATCATGGGGGTGTGGCTGTCGGTGCCGACGAGCGTGTCCGGAACGAGCCAGCGTTCGCCGTCGACCTCGCGATCGTGGACGACCCGTCCGAGGTGTTCCAGGTTGACCTGGTGGACGATCCCCGTCCCCGGCGGGACGACCTCGAAGTCCTCGAAGGCCTGCTGGGCCCACTTGATCGCACGATATCGCTCTTCGTTGCGCTCGTACTCGATCTCGACGTTCTTCTCGTAGGCGTCGTCGGTGCCGAAGTGGTCGACCTGGACGCTGTGGTCGATCACGAGGTCGCAGGGAACTTCGGGTTCGACGACCGTCGGGTCGACGCCCTTGCGGTCTGCAGCCGAGCGAAGCGCTGCGAGGTCCACCACTGCGGGAACGCCCGTGAGATCCTGCAGAACGACCCGCGAAACCGTGAAGGGAACTTCGGCGTCCGGCACGTCTGGCTCCCAGGAGGCCGCGGCGCGAACCGAGTCCGCGTCGATCTGATCGCCATCAGCGTTTCGCAGTACTGACTCGAGCAGAATGCGGATGCTCACGGGCAGCGAATCCAGATCGCAGAGACCGCGTTCCTCGAGAACCGCCAGATCGGCTATCGTATACGTTTCGCCGGCGTGTTCGAACTCCCGGATCGCATCCGAGAAATCCTCGGTTACCATGAGAGTGAGTTCGAATTAGCCGCATTTGAAACTGCCGAATTCTGCAATAAGAACGATGTGAACCCGTCATTCGTTGGGTTGGTCCCCCATCACAGTCCGACCGTCACGATCCGTTCGGCTACACTCCGGCCGGACGAGGAGCTACCGATCGGCGACTCGGACGTACTCGACGAACGCGAACCCGTCGCGGTCGTCCCGGCTCACCTCTCGCCAGGGCTCCCAGTCTAACTCGGGAAACCGCGTGTCCCCGTCGGGATCGTCGTGAATCTCGGTCACGATCAGCCGCTCGAGTGCCGGCAGATACTCCTCGTAGACGGTTGCACCCCCGGCGACGAAGATTCGATCCGCGTCGTAGCGTTCCTCCGCAACGTGCTCGGCGACCGCGAGGGCCTCCTCGAGTCCGTTCGCGACCGTCGCGCCGTCGGGTACCTCGAGATCCTGACTCGTCAGCACGATCGTCGTCCGGCCGGGCAACGGCTCGCCAAGCGTCTCGAGGATTCCCTCGTACGTGACCCGACCCATGATCACGGGGTGGCCCATCGTCGTCTCCTTGAAGTGTGCGAGGTCGGCGGGGACGTGCCAGGGCATCTCGCCGTCGCGGCCGATGATCCCGTTGTCGGCGACGGCGACGATACCGACGAGCTCCAGCGGCGTCTCGAGATCTCGCGCCGGATCGATATCGTCGCTCATTCCGCTACCGAGAACGTGAGCGGGGCGTGGGAGTCGTAGCCGTGTAACTCCACATCCTCGTACGATAGGTCGTCGATCGTGGCGTCGCCGATCTCGAGGGTCGGCCGCTCGTTTGGCTCGCGTGTGAGCTGTTCGAGTAAGTTCGGCACGTGGTCGTAGCCGTTCTCGCCGTCGGCCTCGGCGGGCGCTTCGGACTCGAGCCACTCGCGGACTGCGCGGTACTCCTCGCGGTCGTCGACGTCGGCCAGGCGGGATTGCAGGGTCTCGAGGTTGTCGGCGTACCACTCGCCGCGGTCGCCACGGCCACAGTAGACGTGGGCGTCGACGACCGTGTGGGCGAACGTGCCGGGTTCGAAGCCGGTCTGGGTCGCGACGACTTTCGTCAGGAGCGCGTAGGCCGCGACGTTGAACGGCACGCCGAGGGCAATATCGCCCGAGCGCTGGGTGAGATGACAGTTCAGGCGGTCGCCCTGGACGTTGAAGACGAACGAGTAGTGACACGGCGGCAGCGTCGAAATCGCGGCGTTAGCCGGGTGCCAGGCGTTCACCACGAGCCGCCTCGAGTTCAGCGAATCCGAGAGCGTGTCGACGACGTACTGCAATTGGTCGAACGTGAGTCGGCCGCCCTCCTCTTCGGTCACCCAGCGGTGGGTCTCGTCGGGCCAGGACTCACCCTCGAGTCGCGCCTCACCCTCGGGGATCGGGTACCGTCGCCAGAACCGTCCGTAGGCGGTGTCCAGGTGGCCCTCGTCGTCGGCCCAGGCGTCCCAGATCTTCGTCTCCTCGCGCAACTCGCGGATGTGCTCCTCGCCGGAGAGATACCAGCAGACTTCGTGGAGCATCGAGTTCCACCGATAGCCGTCCATCTGCTTGGTCGTCAACAGGGGATACCCCTCCTGTAAGTCGACTTCGTACTGCTCGCTGAACGAGGAGATGGTGTCGACGCCGGTCCGGTTGGGCTTGTACGCACCCCCGGCAAGAGCCGATTCGACGAGCTCGAGGTACTGTCGCATCGTGACGCCGTTTCGCGCGCGGGTTCTTTAGCGTTCCTGAACCACACACGGAGGCCCCGTCGATTCAGTACGATTCGACGTCGAGTCCATCGATCCGTTCGAAGTGCTCGACGTTTCTCGTGAGTACCGGTTCCTCGTGAACGAGCGCCGTCGCGGCGATGATCGTATCACCGATCCCGATCGCCTGACCATCGGCCGCGAGTCGTCCGTCGATACGGCCGGCTTTTTTCATGACTGCGGCGTCGGCCGGGTAGACGTGTCTCGTCTCGAGTACGCTCTCGATGTGTCGTCGTCGCTCACCAGATTGTTTCACTCGTTCGACGCTATGATAGAGTTCGAACTGCGACATCGACGAAACACAGAGCGGAACACGCTGTGCTTCGAGATCCTTCAGCTTCTCCACGGCGCGATCGTTATCCTGCATTATGTCGATGAGAACGTCCGTATCGACGATCACGAGTCCATTCGCTCCGCTAGTCGGTCGAGTTCGTCGCGCGATCGTTCGTCCCGCGCGTGGATCGCCTCGCGCATCGACTCGGCTTCCTCCTCAGTGAGCATTCCCTTGAGATCGAGCAGCGACCGTTCCCCTGCGATTCGTTCGACGGTATCGGAGAACGACTCACCCTCCCGCTTGCGGCGCTTGAGTTGGCGGTATGCGTCCTCGGTAAGTCGGACGTTGCGATACTCGGTATCGCCCATGCACACACATGTGTGCAGAACGTGCTTAACTGTTGTGCAGGGTTTCCGGGACGTGGACTGTTCGTCCCATTATGTGAACCGCAGCGGAGCGTAACATCGAGCCGCCATTACTGGGACCATGTGTCGGGTCAGGTGAGCGCAGGGCGTCGCGCGGACGTAAGTTCCAACACGATACCACGAGACAGTGAGACACGATGACGATTCGGGAGACGATCGAAACGACGGCGCTGATCGACAACCACGCCCACCCCGTCGAACCGCTGTCGGAGACGGACGTCCGCGAACGCTTCGCGCGCTGGTTCACCGAGGGCGACCTCGAGTACCGCGACGCCAGACACACCTTCAACTACCGGGCGGCGCTTGGCGTCCTCGCCGAACGGTTCGACGTCGACGCCGGACCCGGTGACGACGCGTTCGAGCGGGAACTGCTCGAGTCCCGCGCCACGGTCGATCGCCACGAGTACACCCGCGACTGCATCGCCTCGACGAACACCGACGTCATCCTCACGGACGACGGCTTTCCGGACACCTCGCCCGCCGAGTTCCGCGAGTACACCGATGCGGACGTCTACCCGCTGTTGCGCCTCGAGGCGCTCGCCGAGTCGCTGATCGACGACCACGCCGAGTTCGGAGCGTTCGAGGACGCCCTCGTGGATCGGATGGAGTCGGCCCTCGAGGGCGAGTACGTCGCGCTGAAGACCATCGTCGCTTACCGGCGCGGACTGAACGTCGGGACGGCCGATCGCGCGGACGCCCGGGCGGCGTTCGCCGACGTCCGATCGGGCTGGGACGGCCGCCTCGAGCACCCACGACTGCTGGATTACGTGATCCATCGCGCGTGCGAGGTCGCCGCCGACTACGACGCGCCGATCCAGTTTCACGCCGGATTCGGCGATCCTGACGCCCACCCGCGATACGTCGACCCGACCCACCTCGTGGCGTGTATCGAGGCCCATCCCGAGACGTCGATCGTCGTCCTCCACGGGGCCTACCCCTACGTCGGCCAGGCGGGGTACGTGACCGCGACCTACCCGAACGTCTACCTCGACCTCTCGCTCGCCGTGCCGTTCGCCCAGCACGGCTCCGAACGGGTGGTCTCGACCGCGATGGAGCTCGCGCCGACGACCAAACTGCTCTACGGCAGCGACGGCTTTTCCGTCCCCGAACTGTACGTTCTCGCGGCGCGTCGGTTCCGGGACGCGCTCGCGTCGACGCTCGAGGGTGCCGTCGCCGACGGCATCGTCACCGAATCGTACGCCGAGACGGTCGCCGAGAACGTGTTGCGCGAGAACGCGTTGGGGCTGTACGATCTCTAACGATCAGTTCCCCCTTCCGAAAGTCCGAGTTGTCGCACCGCAAACTCGAGCAGCGCCTCCGCCCCTCGAACGACCTGCTCGCGCTCGACGAACTCGAGGGGTTCGTGGGACCACGCGCCCGCGGGGCCGTACTCGACCAGGGTCGGGAGCCTGGTGCCGTGGTAGATGGAGGCCGCGTCCGTAACGCCGGGGGCGACGGTGACGCCGGGGTCGTAGCCGAACGTCCCGCGGGCCGCGTCGATCGCCGTCGCGACGAGCGGGTGGTCGAGCGAGTCGGCCTCCGAGGCCGCGACGGCGACCGGCGGGAAGAACTCCTCGGGGTCGATCTCCGCCTCGAACTCGACGTCCGGCGCGCGGTCGGCCGCCTGCGACTCGATCGTCGTCTCGAGGTGGTCACGGACCGACTCGAGGTCGTCGGGGAACGACGCCCAGCGCGGAAAGCGGACGTCGAACGTCGTCTCACACCAGTCCGGAACGGAGTTGACGCCGCCGCGGTCGACGACGCCGTCCTCGACGCGCCGGACGTCGCCGCCGGCGATCGTCGTTCCGGCCGCGACGGTGAGATCGCCCAGCAGTTCGTCCTCGCGGAACGGCTCGACCAGTTCGTTCCGGAACGGCCGATCGCGCACGCCGGCGAGCGCCTCGGCGGTCCCGAGGACGGCGTTGCGCCCGAGGTGGGGCGTAGAGGCGTGGGTCGACTCACCCTCGGCCCGCAGGCTGATCCACGCCAGCCCGCGGTGACCGATCGCCGGGACGAAGCCGTACGATCCCTCGAGGACGACCGCCGCGCCGCTCGGGTCGGGATACCGGTCGCCGAGCCAGTCGGGGTAGCCCTCGCGGCCGACCATCGCCTTCGCGCCCTCCTGGGCGACCTCCTCGCCGACGAGGTGGCCGTGGACGAGCGTCCCGTCGAGTTCGGCGTCGTCCCCGAGAGCCGCCTCGAGTGCGAGCAGCGAGCCGACGAGACAGACGATCGATGCCTTGTTGTCGTAGGCGCCGCGGCCGACGAAGACCGCCCGTTCGTCGGCTGAACTCTCGCCGCCACCGCGGTCGTCTCCCTCGGCTCGACGACGCCAGATCCGATCGTACCGGCCGCGGATCGAGCGCGTCTCGACCCGGTCGCCGACGCGGAGTTCGAGGGTTTCGGGTTCGGGTCGGCGGACGACCCCCCTGGCCAGTTCGTACGGATCGTCGTTCGGCCAGTCGGTCGAGTCACCGGGCGGAACGGTGTCGGTGTGGCTCGTACAGACGAGTAGCTCGTCGCTTTCCCCCTCGAGGACGGCGTAACAGTTGTCCCGCGGCTCGCTCGCGCTCCCGACGTCGGTCAGCCGTTGAGTCGTCAGATCGGCCCGCTCGAGGCGCTGTGTGAGGAACTCGTGAAGGTGGCCGACGGTCGTCTCCGGATCGTCGGTGGTCCCCTCCGCGCCCGTTACGCTCGGTCGGGCGACCAGGGCGGCGAGCAGTTCCTCCAGGTCGGTTTCGTGTGCGCGGATCCACTCGCGTCCGCGCTCGACGATCGCGCGCTCCGCCGTGGAGAGCCCGTCGCTCGTCTCACCGGCGCGTCTCTCGTTCGTCGTCGCTTCGTTCGTCGTCTCGGTCGGCCCGTGTTCGTCGCTCATCTGGTCGTCACGTGTGGTGTGTCCGTTTGGTGTCGTTCGTTCGATACGCGTCAGTAGTCCAGGTCGGTCGGCGATCGGGCGCGCTCAGAACGCCCGCAGAAGGTAGTCGGCGGTCCACTCGCCGTCCTCGTCGACGGAGGCCTCCCACTCGCTGCGTTTGACCTCGAGGTACGACTCGTGGAGCGTCTCGCCGAGTGCGTCGCGAAGGACGTCGTCGGCGGCGAGTTCGTCGAGTGCGTCCGCGAGCGTCTCGGGCAGGCGTTCGATGCCGCGGGCGTCTCGCTCGTCCTCGGAGAGCGCCGAGGGATCCCGGTCGAGCGGTTCGCCGGGGTCCAGACCGCGCTCGACGCCGTCCATTCCGGCGGCGAGCAGACCCAGTTCGACGAGATACGGGTTGGCGGTGTTGTCACAGGACTTGTACTCGATCCGCGTCGACCCGGTCTCGTCGCTCCAGTTCGTCGACGGAACGCGGACGCAGGCCTCGCGGTTGTCCGGCCCCCAGCAGGTAAACGCCGACGCCCACATGCCCGGCTGGAGGCGGTCGTACGACTGCACCGTCGGCGCGGTGAGCGCGACGAGCGCGGGCGCGTGCTCGAGGACGCCCGCGACGAACTGGCGTCCGAACTCGCTGAGTCCGTACGGACCGTCGGCGTCGGGGTCGGCGAAGACGTTCTCGTCGTCGCGCCACAGCGAGAGGTGGACGTGACAGCCGCTGCCCGGAAGGCCATCGAACGGTTGTGGCGCGAACGTAGCCTCGAGGCCGTGCTGGCGAGCGACCGCGTTGACGGTGGCCTTGTAGAGGACGTGGTTGTCCGCCGGTGCGATCCCCTCGTCGTGTTCGATCACAAGCTCTTGCTGGCCGGGGCCGTACTCGGGGTAGTAGTTCGACAGTCCGAGTCCCTGAGCTTTCAGCGCGTCGACGGTGTCGAGTGTGACGTCGTGGGCCGAATCCATCCCGTCGACTGCGAAGCAGGTGCTGTCGTCGAACGGCTCGAGCCCCTCGCCCTCCTCGGGATCCCGTGCCAGGTAGTACTCTCCCTCGAACGCCGCGGTGGGGACGAGGCCGTCGTCGGCCAGCTCCGCGAGGTACGACTCGAGACGTGAGCGCGGGCAGGCGTCCCACGGCGTGCCGTCGAGTTCGTACATGTTACACAGCGCGACCGCGGTCCGGTCGGCGTAGGGGAGCACCCGAAACGTCTCCGGGTCCGGGACCACCCGTATCTCCCCGACCGGGCCGAACGTCCCGTCGGGGACGAGGGCGTCGAGGGCGTTGAACGACTGCATCCCTTTCGTGAGGTTCGCACCGTCCTCGAAGATCGCGTCGACGTCGCCGGCGTCGAGTACGCGCCCGCGAGGCACGCCGCTGTTGTTCACGAACAGCAGTCGCACGAGCTCTACGTCGTTTGCGTTGATCGTCCGTTCGATGTCGGTTGTGTCAGTCATTACTGACCTCCGGAGTGTCAGCTGGTACCACGAACCCCTCGCTCAAAACTGTTGGTTCGACTGGGTGATGGGGCGATCCCGTTCGCTCCTCCCCGCCACCGCCCGACGGCCCGGGCGAAGACCGGTCCCCGATCCTGTCGGCGCTCGACCGAAATACCGCACGAACGGCTTTTGCCCGTCGAGTTCATACGATTGGCATGGGTGACTCGATCCGCGTTCTCTCCGTCGGCGTGGACTTCGCGGATCGAATTGGTGACACGAGCGAGGCGGTCGACAGTCGCCTCGACGTACGGGCCACCGACTCCGTTCCCGCCGCACTCGAGGCGGTGGCCGAAACCGACGTCGACTGTCTCGTTTCGGGCCACGACCCGCCCGAGATGGACGGTATCGCGTTGCTCGAAGCGATTCGAGAGACGCACCCGTCTCTCCCGTTCGTTCTGTGTCCCGACGACGGCTCCGAGGCGCTCGCCAGCGAGGCGATTTCGGCCGGCGTCACCGAGTACGTCCACGCCAACGACGAAGCCGACCGCTGTGAGTCGATCGCCCGGCGCGTGATTGCCGCCGTCGGTTGCGAGAACCGTCGGACGAGACCGTTCGTAGGCAGACTCGAGGACTTCGTCGAACACTCCCCGGACATGATCGACGTCCACGACGCGGAGGGGACGATCCTCGACGTCAACCGTCGCTTCTGTGAGGCGCTCGGCCAGTCGCGGGAGGAACTCGTCGGCAGAAAGATCTGGGAGGTCGATCGATCGCTCGATCCGGACGAGATTCGAGCGACGCTAGCCGAGATGAACGTCGGAGATCGCCGTCACGTCGAAACGCGGTTCGAACGCGACGACGGATCGTCGTTCCCCGCGGAAGTACACGTCGCCAAGCTCCGAGGCGCCGACGACGACCGGTTCGTCGTCATCACGCGCGACATTACGGAACGAAAACGCCGTCAGCGAGAACTGATCGAACTCGAGAACGCCCTGGAGATCGTCCTCGAGCACGTGCCAGTCGTCTTCTTCGCGTTCGACGACGAAGGGGTGTTCACCCGGTCACAGGGGCGGGCGCTCGAACGGGTCGGTCTCGAGCCGGGTGAGGCCGTCGGCGAATCGGTGTTCGACCTGTACGCCGACGTTCCGGCGATACTCGAGCACAGCGAGCGGGCGCTGGCCGGTGAGCCGGTGAGCACGGTCGTTGAGGTCCGCGAGGCGACCTTCGAGTCGTGGTACCAGCCGATCTTCGAGGGCGAAGCGGTCACCGGCGTCGTCGGTCTCTCTTACGACGTTACCGAACGCGAAGAACGGAGGGAGCAACTCCAACGACAGAACACCAGGCTCGACGAGTTCACGAGTATCGTCTCCCACGATCTTCGCAATCCGCTGAACGTCGCCAGCGGTGCACTCGAACTCCTACGCGACGGAGACAGCAACGAGGAAGTGACCGGAACGGACGCGCCGACAGACGCCGACAGAGCGATATCGATCGCGTCGAACGCACACGATCGAATGGATCGACTGATCACGGATCTCCTCTCGCTCGCACGCGAAGGAGAACGCGTCACGGAGGACGAGCCGGTCTCGCTCGAGGCCGCCGCGCGACGGTGCTGGCAACACGTCGAAACGTCGAAGGCCACACTCGACATCGAGACGACGCAGACGGTCCGCGCGGACGGCGGCCGTCTCGAGCAACTCCTCGAGAACCTCGTGAGCAACGCCGTCGAACACGGTTCGACGAGCCCTCGGTCACAAACTCCCGAGGACGCCGTCGAACACGGTTCGACGAGCCATGCAGAACCAGACAGTTCTGCAGACGCGATCGACCACGGCGGCGACGACGTGACGGTCACGATCGGCGACCTCGAGGACGGCTTTTACGTCGCAGACGACGGCCCTGGGATCGACGAAGACGACCGCGAGCGCGTCTTCGAGTGGGGGTATACAAGTTCCCGCGAGGGGACCGGACTGGGGCTGAGTATCGTCGAAGAGATCGTCACCGCTCACGGCTGGACGATCGAACTCTGTGAGGGGGTCGACGGCGGCGCGCGGTTCGAGATCACCGGCGTCGAGATCCTCGAGCGGTGACCGACGGCCCCCGTTCTCGGCACACGACTCTCGGCTCTGACACGCGAGTTCCGTCGTCGATGCCCACGTCCGTGCACACATTCTACTCGCCAAAAGGGTAACGCTTACAGGTTCGTGCGCTCCGCTATCGACTATGCGAGAGAACGTGCTTCTGATCGGTGGTGGCGGCCGCGAACACGCTATCGCCCGCGCGCTCGCGGATAGCGAGGCCGACATCTACGCCTGTGCAGGGAACCGAAACCCGGGTATCGCAGAGATTGCGGCCGGATTCGAGACTCTCGAGACGACGGATCCCGAAGCCGTCGTCGAGTACGGGACGGAAGTCGAGGCGACTATCGCCGTCGTCGGCCCCGAGGCACCACTCGAGGCGGGCGTCGCGGACGAACTCGAGGCCGCCGGGATCTACGCCTTCGGCCCCAAGGAAGCCGATGCCCGTATCGAGACGGACAAGGCGTTCCAGCGTCGGTTCATGGCCGAAAACGACGTCCCCGGCTGTCCGGACTTCGAGACCTTCGACGACATGGAAGCCGCCTGTGAGTTTATCGACGAGTACGACGGCGACCTCGCGATCAAGCCGGCCGGGCTGACCGGCGGCAAGGGTGTGAAGGTGATCGGCGACCAGATCACGGCCGAGGAGGGCAAGGAGTACATTCGCGAGTCCGACTACGACCGGATCGTCTTGGAGGAGCGACTGATCGGTGAGGAGTTTACGGTCCAGGCGTTCGTCGCCAACGGGACGTTCGAGACCGCTCCGGCCGTCCAGGATCACAAACGTGCCTACGAGGGCGACGAAGGGCCGAACACGGGCGGCATGGGCAGTTACTCCGACGCGACCCGCGAACTGCCGTTCATGACCGAGGAGGACTACGAGGAGGCGGTCTCGATCATCGAGGCGACCGTCGACGCCTTAGCGGACTATCGGGGCATCCTCTACGGCCAGTACATGCTGACCAGCGAAGGACCGAAGGTGATCGAGTTCAACGCCCGCTTTGGCGACCCCGAAGCCATGAACACGCTGCCAGTCCTCGAAACCGACTTCCTCGACGTACTGACGGCCGCACGAGACGGCGAGGCGGTGCCGGAACTCGAGTTCGCCGACCAGGCCACGGTCTGTAAGTACGCCGTGCCGGAGGGGTATCCGACGGATCCGGACGCGGGTGCGAAGGTGCAGGTCGACGAAGAGAGCGCGGGCGACGCTCTGCTGTTTTACGCGAGCGTCGACGAGCGCGAGGACGGCATCTACACGACGACCTCGCGATCGTTCGCCCTGGTCGGCGTCGCGGACACGATCACCGACGCCGAAGGGATCGCAGAGGACGCCCTCGCGGTCGCCGGCGACGATGGACTACACGTCCGCCACGACATCGGTAAACCCGACCTCGTCCAGCAGCGTATCGACCACATCGAAGAACTTCGGGGAGACTGAGACGGTTTCCTGCCAGTCAGTGCCGGCGCACCCGCGATCCGGGCGGCGGGTGGGTGTACCGGTCCATCGGGACAGCAATCCGTGTGAGACGGAACACGTGTCGGACCACAGTAGCGAGTCCGGCCGCCGTCACCCGAAGCCGTACGTCGACTCGAGATCGTCGAGGAGGTCGTCGACGATCTCCGGATCGTACGTCCAGAACCCGTAGTACCGGTCTGGGCCCCGTTGCTCGGCGACCAGCGCACATTTTTGGAGGGCGTTTTCGGCGCCATCGAAGACGAGAAACCAGACGTCGCCGATCTCCCCGCCCGCGTCGGTGACGACGGTGACGTCGTCGAACGGATCGTCCCACTCGTCGTCGATGAAGACGGTGACCGTCACCGACCTGCGGGTCGCGAGCCGTTCGTAGACGTCTTTCTGATCGGCGAGAGCGTCCCGTCGTTGGAATCCCACGTACAGTGTTCCGCCACCGACACGCCAGGCGCGCTCTTCGATCTCGCGAGCCGCTGTGAGCATCTGGCGGCGATCGTAGGCGCTGAACACGGTGTTCTCGAAGAAGTCGAACAGTTCGTCCGGCTCGACGGTGGCGTCTGTGAGCTCCCACAGCGGGTTGATCTCCGGTGAGAGGATCGCATCGAACTGCTCGATCCCGAGTGCACCGCGGAACTCGCCGTCGCCACTACGGACGACCACAAATCCAGTCACGTCCAGCGCACCCAGCGACCGGTGTGAGACGTCGACGTTTCGGGTTTCGAACTGCGTCGCCAGCTCGTCGGCGATCTCGGGATCGTCCGTGTAGACCTCGAGTCGCTTTCGGCGTCGTTCGACGGCGTCGATGGTGTCGCGTAGCCCCATCATCACTCCGTTTCGACGTCTATACACGAGTAGATTGTCGGCGGGATCGAGACGTCGTCGACGGTGCCGTCTTCGGGGTGAAACGCGAGGAGGCCGTGGTGGTCCAGTCGAGGAAGCGTCGCGTGATAGAGGGAGATCCGTGCGTTCTCGTAGTCGGCCTCCGTCGCGATCGTTCCCGTCTCGGTCGCGGACACGGCTGCGAGGACCGCAGCGAGTCGAGGAAGCGTCGTCTCCGAACGACCACGCAAGAATCGGATTGTCGTTCGCACGTCGTCGTCCGCGATCAGACGGAAGACCTGGTCGGCGGAGAGGTCGACGGCAGCCGACTCGAGTTCGGCGACGATATCGAAGTAGTCGTCCATGCGGGACAGTCGCCCTCCGCCGTTGTAAGGTAAATAGATGACGAACGCTAGGATGGCGAACTCCGCCGTCGAACGCATCCCCTCGCGCTCGAGGCCGAGAAACAGTTCGAGCGTCCTCGCCAACGCGATTCGGACGATCGTCTCGTCGAGTGGCCATCCGTCCTGCAACAGTACTCCATTCACTCGACGTTCTTCCATTCGACTGCCCATGACAACAAGTCACGTGGTAACGGCGGCAATCGACGTTCGACCCGCTAGAACTACACAGACGTAGCGCTCAACGGTAGTCGATCGTTCGAACCCGCGAAAAGTAACACTCGAATGACTGTAATCAGAGGTCGACGTACTGGGATTCCCACTCACGCCGGGCCTCGAGTTCACGCCGACCGCGACGAGTAAGCGTGTAAAAGTTCGTCCGGCGGTCGCGACGGCCCTTCTCGACCAGGCCCTTGTCGACGAGGGTGTCGAGGTTGGGGTAGAGTCGCCCGTGGTGGATTTCTTTCTCGTAGTACTCCTCGAGTTCTTCTTTGATCGCCAGTCCATGGGGTTCATCCTCGCCAGCGATGACGAACAGCAAGTCACGCTGGAATCCTGTCAGGTCGTACATTGGGAAAGTACCACTCGTACTTACTGTCGAATTTTAATAAGGCTATCGGGTTGCTATGATCAAAACCGGGATATTGCCCGCAACAAAACGCTATCCAGCCCGAGAGAAATGATAACGGCCGTGATGAGTAGATCCGCAACCCACACCTAACACGGAGTTCATGTTTACAGTACGTTCATTAACTCTCGGGATAATTATATCGTGTTTGCAACCACTCGATCGCAACACTGTAACGATATCCGGGACTCGAGTCGAGCGTTGACTCACCGGTACAAGATACGCGAGCATCGGCTCACCGGTACAAGATACGCGAGCATCGGCTCACCGGTACAAGATACGCGAGCATCGGCTCACCGGTACAAGATACGGAAACAGGAAAGCAGATCGCGTGACGGAAAAAGTCACGCGATCGCTTGCCGCCCTGAATTGGTCCCCGCTGACGCTTCGGCCCTCCAAGCGAAGCGTCAACAGAAAGATTTCGCTGGTTCCTCTTAAAGGTAACGACACACTCTCGGAACGTGATATGTCTGTGAGGCGTTTGTGGCCACTCGAGGACCTGCGTGATTGCCTCGGTCACCCGCCGTCGCTCCGAGGCGCGATCACATGTGCTCTTCTTCGAGAACCCACCCGAGTGCGCGTTTATAGTGGGTAAACATCGATTCGACGCCGTCGTGGCGCATCTCTTCGCTCTCGAGTTGTTCTTTCAGAAACTCGTATTGCTCGCGGATCTCCGCTTCGTCGCGCATACCGAGAGATGGACGACGAGGGACAAAAGCCCGCGGGAGCAGGTCCTCGGGTATCGGCGTCACGACGGTGGCGACGATAATCCGCTGGGGTGACTCGAGCTGCAAGTCATAGGGATTATCGTAGGAGTTCATCGTTTCCCAGTGAAGAACCGAGAGACAGTGCCGAAAGAGAGGATTCGAAACCGGTGGTTGGCTACGATAATCCCTATCAGTCGCTCTCCTGCGGCTGGCACCCACGAGACGACCTCGAGTTCGCGACCGACGTCTCGCTGTCTTCTGTCCGACAGTGTCGGCCAACGGGTGTCAAAAATGCGTGGTTCGAACGTCACCCGTTTCGCTCGAGGCGTGGGTGATCGTCGAGGATGGTTCCGGTCCGAAACGGTGGCGAAACGAGATCGGGTCTGATCGTGAGACGGGACACGGCCGAGTGCCGATCGAGAAACCGAACCCGATCCGTTAGCGGTGTTCGATCGCTTAGACCCCGTCGTCCTCGTCGTCTTCGCCGTCGTCCATCTCGTCGTCTTCCTCGCCGAGCGTGAGCGTGATCTCCTCGTCGGCGCCGTCGATCTCGACCTCGTCTACGGCCTGCTCGCCTTCGTATTCGGCTCCGACCGCGTACTCGCCGTCCTCGAGGTCCTCGAACTCGGCCTGTCCGTCCTCGTCGGTTTCTTCTTCCCACTCTTCGGCGTCTTCGTCGTCGTCCATCTCGTCGTCTTCGTCGTCGTCATCCTCGTCGTCCATCTCTTCGTCTTCGTCGTCCTCCATCGCATCGTCTTCGTCGTCCTCCATCGCATCGTCATCCTCGTCGTCTTCGTCGTCTAATCCGTCTTCCTGAAGCTCGACGGTCGCCCCTTCGACGGGTTCGGCCTCGTCGTCCTCAACGGTGACCGTCAGCGTGTACGTCTCGGCTTCGTCTTCTTCTTCTTCGTCGTCTACCGGATCCTCCTCTTCGTCGTCCATCGGATCTTCTTCTTCGTCCGGATCTTCCTCCTCTGCGGGGTCGTCGTCCATCGCGTCGTCGTCTTCCTCGCCGGGACCTTCGTCGGCACATCCGGCCAGAACGAGCGCACTTGCTGTACCTGCCGCAGCGATGAACTTCCGCCTGTTGAATCTGGGGTGGGACATATTCCTGGATAGAACGTTCCCGCTGGTTTCAGTGCGGCCTGCAGTTGCCGTACGTTAATCACCTGTGGAACGTCGTGTTTCGTCCAGTGACGGTCCGCGAGTCGAGACAGTTGCAGCAATCCGTATGATTCGCCGGCGGCTCGAGGCTCGTGCGATCAGATCCCGGCTCGACGGTTTCTACGGAACCGTCGACGCGATCTCGAGCGATAGGTGAACGCTCGCCGTCGCGACGGTGTACGCTCACTGTAGCATGCGCTTTCTGATGCTCCCCGTCTATCTCGGCGGCGTGGCCGCTGGCGGGCTCACGATCGGCCGCCCGTGATCAGTGGGACTTTCCGCTCGGCCGGCGTAGCGTGGCTCATGAAGATTCGCGGGGAACGCGAGTGCACCGAGTGTGGCACCCGCTGGTCGTACTACGAGACCGGAAGCATCGGCTGTCCCGCCTGTGGAAGCCTCCACAGCGTCGGTCTCGACGAGCGAACCGAACACACGGATCTCCGCGTCGAGTTCGATCTCACTCCGGTCCGCGCCGACATCGACGAGGTGGCGACCGACGAACTCGCCGAGCGGGCTCGAGACCGCTGTCGCGAGTACGTCCGCCGCCGCGGGTTCGTCAACGCCGGCGATCTCCGTGACCTCGACGACACCTATCTCGCGGCGACCGAACTGCTCCACGTCGCCGATATCGTCGTCCGCGAACGCGATCTCGAGGAACGCGAAGCGCTGTACTTCCTCTCGCTGTTGCGCGACGCCGACGACGACGAGCGCCCGGCGCCCGACGAGGTCCCGCGGACGCTGCGGGCGGGCCGCGGACTCGCCTACGCCAACGCGGTCAGGGAGTACCGCCGCGAGATCCGGACCTGGGCCGACGACCGCGAGCTTACGACCGCCGAACGAACCGCCCTCGAGACGCTCGGCGAGCACGTCAAACGCGTTCGGATGCTCGACGGCGACGTCAGTCCACGGACGGCAGAACGGCTGGTTCAGGCCACACGCGAGCTCGCGAACGGAGTCCACGGCGACGAACTGGCCGTCATGAAGGCCCAAGACCGACTCGAGGAGTTGGAGGCCGGCAGCCTCGAGTAACGAAACGGAGACTCGAAAAGCGACGGGTTAGGGCAGGTCGACGTCGGCTCCTTCCTGTAAACTCGCTGCTTTCACCGTATTATAGAGCAACATCGCGCGCGTCATCGGGCCGACGCCGCCAGGAACGGGCGTGATCGCGCTCGCTTTCTCCTTTGCGCTCTCGAACTCGACGTCGCCGACGAGTTCGTACCCCTTCTCGGTGTCGGCATCGACGCGGTTGACGCCGACGTCGATCACGACCGCGCCGTCGTCGATCATCGAGCCGTCGACGAGTTCGGGGACGCCGACAGCGGCGACGACGACGTCGGCGCTCCGGGTCTTTGTCGCCAGATCCTGGGTTCGAGAGTGACAGACCGTCACCGTGGCGTTGCCGTCCTCGGCTTTCTGGATCAGCAGGTTCGCGAGCGGTTTGCCGACGATGTCCGACCGGCCGACGATCGTCACGTCTGCCCCCTCGAGATCGACGCCGGCGGACTCGAGGAGCTTCTGGACGCCGTGTGGTGTACAGGGACGGAAGCGGGCGTCACCGGCGACGAGCCGACCGACGTTCTCGGGGTGGAAGCCGTCAACGTCCTTCGCGGGATCGACCCGGCGGATGACCTCGCGGTAGTCGACGTGATCCGGGACGGGTGCCTGGACGATATAGCCGTGTACGTCATCGTTTTGGTTCAGCGCGGCGATCTCGTCGAACAGCTCCTCCGCCGGGGCGTCTCCGTCGACATCGACGTGAACGCTCTCGATGCCGACCTCCTCGCAGTCGCGCTGTTTCATGTTCACGTACGTCTCGCTGGCCGGGTCGTCGCCCATCAACACGGTCGCGAGGCCGGGTCGCGACCCGGCGTCCGCGAGCGTCTCGATGGCATCTGTCAGGTCGTCGCGTATCTCGCTCGCGACGGCGTTGCCGTCGATGATCTCGGTCATTACTCGAGTCCCCGACCGCGAGGCTATTCAACCCTCGGATTCGTGCTCAGATGACGCCCCATTCTGTGGGAAATAGACACGATCGTGTATAGTATCGGGCAGGAAATAGTGGCTCCACTTGCCGGGGAAGGGTACACTTATGCGGCCGACGACCCCCACATCGGACATGGAACACGAGCACGTCCGGGACGTCGATCCCGCCGTCGCCGATGCACTCGAGTCGGAAGTCGACCGCCAGCGATCGTCGCTTCAGATGATCGCGAGCGAGAACCACGCCAGCCGTGCGGTCATCGACGCGCAGGGAAGCGCGCTGACGAACAAGTACGCGGAGGGCTACCCCGGCTCGCGTTACTACGGCGGCTGTGAGTACGCAGACGAGGTCGAACAGCTGGCCATCGACCGCGCCACGGAACTCTTCGGTGCCGAGCACGTCAACGTCCAGCCTCACTCGGGCACACAGGCGAACCAGGCCGTTTACTTCGCGATGCTCGAGCCCGGCGACAAGATTCTCTCGCTGGACCTGACCCACGGCGGCCACCTCAGCCACGGCCACCCGGCGAACTTCGTCGGCCAGTTCTACGAGGTCGAACAGTACGAGGTCGACCCCGACACGGGTTACGTCGACTACGACGGGCTGGCCGAACAGGCCGCCGAGTTCGAGCCCGATATCATCGTCTCGGGCTACTCCGCGTACCCACGCGAGATCGAGTGGGAGCGCATCCAGGACGCCGCTGACGATGTCGACGCCTTGCACCTGGCGGACATCGCCCACATCACGGGTCTGGTCGCCGCCGGCGTCCACCCCTCGCCGGTCGGCGTCGCCGACTTCGTCACCGGTTCGACACACAAAACCATCCGCGCCGGTCGAGGCGGTATCGTCATGTGCGACGAGGAGTACGCCGACGACGTCGACTCGGCCGTCTTCCCCGGCGGTCAGGGCGGCCCACTCATGCACAACGTCGCCGGCAAGGCCGTCGGCTTCGAGGAGGCCCTCCAGCCCGCGTTCGAGACCTACGCCGAACAGACCGTCGCGAACGCGAAGGCACTCGGCGAGAGTCTCGCCGAAAACGGCTTCTCGCTCGTCTCCGACGGGACGGACAACCACCTCGTGCTCGTTGACCTCCGCGAGAGCCACCCTGACACTTCCGGCGGTGACGCCGAAGAGGCACTCGAGGAGGCCGGTATCGTCTTGAACGGGAACACGGTGCCCGGCGAGACGCGCTCGGCGTTCGATCCCTCGGGTATTCGCGCGGGCACGCCCGCGTTGACGACTCGCGGCTTCGACGAGGACGACTGTCGCACGGTCGCCGATCTGATCACTCGCGTCGTCGACGCCCCCGAGGACGACGACGTCGTCGCCGAGGTCCGCGAGGAAGTCGAGCAGTTGTGTGCGGCGAACCCGCTCTACGAGTAACGCGAGTCTCGCGAGCATCGTTTTTTTGCGGACTTCCCGTCATGTCCGTCGCTGAACTCGGGGTCGAGGGCGAGTTCGATTTCGTCCTCACTGCCAGCAGTGTCAGCGCGGGGTGGGACGTTTCGGAGCCGGATACTGCGGATCCGTAGCAGCGATCGGTTCGCCTCGAGTTCGCCACCACTTCCGTCCGAAGCGCCACGGATCGGTAGACGATTCTGTAATCGAACGATCGCAACCCAAGACTAACAGTCGATACTAATTAATCAAGAACGACTCGTCGTTCGATCCAACCCGACAACTGAGGTGACTTTCCGATACAACTAACTTATCGGGGTGACATTCGCCGTATCGAATGATAGAGTGGGAGGTGGGAACCCACGCTCTCCGCGTAACGGACGTGGACAACGCCGAACTGGTCGTCGTCGGTGACGATCTCGGCGTCGATGGCGGTGGTTCCGACGTTCCACGGCCGGTCGACGAGACTGTCGCTGCGACGGCGAGCGAACTTCGATTCCCCCACGCCGTAGTGTACGCGTTTTCGCTCGATTCCGACGAGCGGTACGAACTCGAGGACGCCGGAGGGACGATCTCGCTTTCCTCCGGCGAGTACGTCGTCGACGTCGATACGGACATCAAAACATATCTCCGGTTTTCGGGCCCTGCACGGATCGAACGTTCCGCGGGCTTCGATTCGATCGTCGTCAGCTTTCCGACTCGAACGCCGATCCAACTCGGCTTTCGGAGCCGCCACGAACTGCCGGCGGCAACGATCACCGTCCCCGACTCCCCCGAGGCCGTCGCCGAAGCACTGACCCATCTGTCCTCCTCACAGAAGACGACCGGCCCGAATCGCACGTATCCGACGCTTCGGGGCCACCCGCCGCTTTTCGAACCAGGTGAATCCCTCGAGATTCCCGACCACGTTCGAGGCGAGACACCGAACTCAGGCGTCGAGTTGCTCGTTCCGCCGACGTACGAGAGCCTGCTCGTCACCGCGCCGCTTGCGTACTATTTGCAGGCGACCGTTCGAACCCTGCCGGATGCGGGCATCGCCCACGAACCCGAGAGCCCCCGCCTTCGACTTCCCGTCGTCGGCGTCGACAGACGCCTCGAGCCGATGCCCGAACTCGAACGCGACGTGGAGCGACTCCTCCGAAAGACGTTTTTCCTCGACTGTCTGGTCCGCAACGCCGGTCCGTACGGGACGAAACTCGCAGCGACCAGCTTGCTGGATGCACTCGAACTCGATCCGACGACGCTGTACGAGGCGTCACCACAGCGTCGCCTCTCGACGTACCTCGAGGTTCCGTACGCAGCGGTCGAACACAGGCTCCCGGACTGGCACCTCTCGACGTACCTCGAGCCCGGCTACGATCGTCTCGAGACGATACCGTTCCTGCTCGACCGTCTGAGCATGATCTATACGCCCCGGACGTCCGAACTCGACGGCAAGGAGCTGGTCGAACGATCGCTCGAGGACTTCTACCGTGGCGACACGGACCCGTCGGTCGACGGACGCGCGAGCACAGGCCAGGTCGCGTCGGTCGATATCGTCAAGCCGGAGCTGAGGAACGGACGAGTTCACGGCTGGCTCGCCGACGGCGTGCCGATCGACGTCTTCAAGTGTGCGTCGGAGGCCTACCAGAACCGACTCGAGTACGTCGAACGGACGAGCGATTCCATCTCGATTCAGGTCATCCTGAACGATCCGGAGATGAGCGGCGAACACGACAGCGTCGCCGAAATCTATCGCCAGCGCTCCGAGGTGTTGCCGATGCACGTGACCGTCGAGGAATCGCTTCGAACCGCGGATCTCGCCCGGACCTTCGAGGCGAGCCACGACTTCATCCACTACATCGGCCACTGCGAGACCGACGGACTTCGGTGTTCGGATGGCTATCTTTCGACTTCGAGTCTCGACCGCTGTAACGCCCAGACGTTCTTTCTCAACGCGTGTGGCTCCTTTTTCGAGGGACAGACGCTGATCGAGAAGGGAAGCGTCGCGGGCGCGGTGACGTTCACCAAGGTGTTGAACGACCACGCGGTCAAAGTCGGCTCGACGTTCGCCAAACTCCTCGTTCACGGCTTCAGCATCGAACGAGCGATGTGTCTCGCTCGCAGGCGAATCATGATGGGGAAAGATTACGCCGTTGTCGGCGACGGAACCCACTCGCTCATCCAGGGCGAACACCGGCTGCCGACGACGGTGAAAATCGAGGAACTCGAGGACACCGACGATCAGTTCCTGGTTACGTTCGACTGTTACTCGACGGAGGCCACTGGTGCGTACTACTTCCCGCACACGACGGACAACGAGTACGCCTACCTCTGTGGTAGGGAATCGAGCTTTACGCTCTCCCGGTCGGAACTCGCTTGTGTCCTCGAAGAGACGGAGGCGTCCGTGATATACGACGGCGACGTATACTGGTCCGAAGAACTCTCGACCCGGTTCGATTCCTGACGCTACGGACCGCCGTACGTACTGACTCGCTTCGCCCGCATCGTACGACGATCAACCCGTTGATCGTCCGTCAGAGGTGGCGACTCCTGGCCGTCGACGGTCTCGAGGGAATTCCACTGGAACTGATCGGAGCGAACACCCATACGATACTGTAATAAAATGACACAGGTATATAATTATTGTCAACTATGTGTTTCTTGCCCAACTGGTTTGAACGGTCACGAAATCTGCCCGAACGAGGTCGATCGGTGAGTCGATGTCACGTTTCAGGTCGGACAGATCTGCCTGGGTTTCGTGGTAACTACCGAGGAACGCAAGAACGACGTTCCGCCAACGCGCAGTCGAACGGTATTCGGCTGCCGACCCCGACGATGTATTGTTACCGCGACGCGGGTGTCGTCGACAAAATAATATGTTATCCCTCAAAAATTACCGGTACAGGCTAAGACGAGAAGTTCTGCTGTGAGAACGGCCAGCAAAATTAAGTGAGACGGGCACATTTACTTGTGCATAGGCATGACCTCGAATTTACTCAACCATCAAATTGACGATATCCTCGAGTCGGTTCTCGAGGATGCCAGTGGGGACGTCTACATGATCAACCCATCCCGGGACGCCATCGAAGAGTTCGTAACCGTCGCCACCGAGTTCGACGGCTCCGCTCCGTCGGTTCGCATGCTCGCCGACGAACGGACGCTGAAAGACGTCATGGACGACTTCATCGTCGCGTCGAACGCTGCCGACCTCATCGCCGACGACACCCTCTCGCTTCGAACCATCGACGAAGCCCCGGAGAACTCGCTTCTGATCACCGACGACCGCGTCGTCGCCGTCGTCCACGCCGGCGACCGTGTCGGCGGACTCGGCACCGACGACGGGGGATTCGTTGAGGATACCGCCGAGACGTACGCCGAACGCTGGGAGGACGCCGCTGCGTTCAACCTCCGGACGCCGCCGATTACGGACGTCCGCGATACCCTCTCCGAAGAGATCAGTCCCGATGCCGAAGACGACTTCACGGCGATCCTCAGCTCCCTCGAGACCGCCCGCGGCGACGGCGATGGTCTCGACGAAGTCACCATCTCGCTGCTCGTCGCGGCGAAAAACGAGGCGCTGCTCTACGACATCAGCAAGTGGGGCGAGGACGTCGGTATCGCCTCCAAGGCCACGTTCTCGCGAACGAAGACCAAACTCGAGGACATGGGCCTGATCGACACCGAGAAGGTCCCGATCGACGTCGGCCGGCCGCGTCTCCGACTCAAGATCGGCGACGACCGCCTCCGCGAGGCGGACAACGGCCAGCTCGCGACGGTCGCACAGTCGATTCTCAACTAGAACCGAACTTTTGCTCTGCGGGCGTGGCGAAAGCCGCGCCCTCGGCAACATATCGAAAGACCGCGAGCGCTCTTTCCTACCTCGCGGGATCTTCGATCCCGCTTAGCTTCGGTCAACTGCCTCGGGGTCAAGCCCCGAGGCTTGTCAGTGGACTCCCGCTCTAACTGCGAAGCGCAGTAGGTCGGAACCGACCGTTCGCGTTCACTGTCCCTGACTTCAGAGCCAGTTGACTCGTGGCTCGTCCAGCACCAGACTTGAGCCAGTGCTGGATAAGACGCCACCCAACGTTTCGAGCGGCGTTGTAATCGCTGTGCAACTGCTTCCCGCACTTCAAGCACTCGAACTCGTCACCATCTCGGTTATCTTCATGCGTGAACCCACATTCGCCGTGGCTACACCGTTGAGACGTGTATGCAGGATTCACATCATCCACGTCGATACCGTGTTCTTCGGCCTTGTATTCGACGTGGCGTTGCAGTTCCTTGAACGCCCACTGCTGGAACTTTGAGGCGTTCGAGATGCGCTTCCTGATATGTTTCAGGTTCTCGAACGCAATCGCTGTACACTCATTCTCGATGGCTTCTTGGACGAGTGCTTTCGAGATGCGGTGCAAGTAGTCCACGCTCCACCGAGCGAACCGTGAGCCGATACTCTTGATGGTGAGGTGTGCGGAGCGAGTGCCTGCCCGTTGCAGGTTGCCGCGCCGACGCTCGTATTCGTCGCGGCGGTGATTGAGGTAGTCTGCGTTACCGAGGAACGCTCCCGTACTGGTGACGGCGACGTATCCGTCCACGTTCAAGTCTACACCGAGAACCACTCCGTTCTCGGATTGTTCATCGCAAGAGGGGTCAACGTTTTTCTTCACGGCGACGTGGAGGGAGTACGTTCCATCGCGCTTGTGGAGCGTTGCTTCGGCTTTCTCCCACTCATCCGTCCAGTAGTCCGCGAACGGCGTTCCGTTCTTGTTGACGGGCGTGACGTACTCAGCGGTCACGCGCTTGTCCGTTGTGGCGAGGGATACCGAGTCGTCGTTGTACGTGATGGTTCGACCGTTGTACACGACAACTGTGCCTTTGAACTCGGGCTTGCTCGCCTTCTCACCGTCGAATTTACGGTCTTTGCAGTTTCCGAGTGCGGTGGCCGCGAGGTTTCTCGCGGATTGGACGAGACTGGATTGTAGAGTGAGTTTCTCACGAACGTCAGAATACGTCTCCTCGTGGAGCGTGTTCTTCGTGTCCGTGATGTTATAGGGGTTGTCGTCCCATCCGTGGTCAGCGACGTGTTGCGCCGCTTGTTGGAATTGCTCGAACGTTTCATCGAGGACTTCGGAGTCCTCGTCGGAAACGTCGAGTTTGACTTGGATGTTCCGAACAACCTCCATACTTCATTAGTGTACCTAAAGATACTTATTAGTATTTATTCAGATGGGGGAATCAGACTTGCTTTCGGGCGTGGTTTGTGTCATCGAGTGTCGGCTTCCTCCCCGACCTCAAGGGTCGGGGTATCCGCCTCGACCGCCGATGAAAACCACCGGAAGACGCTCGCGTCTTCCGAGCTCTCGTTCGCTTCCGCTCACGAGAACACTCCTCCTTCGGGCCGTCGGTTCCGTCGATCCGAGCCGACAACCGATTTCGTTCCGTCGCGTGACGCAAACCCCAAGTTTCCGCCGCGAGCAGAGTCGGGTATGTACGAGGCCGTCCACGCCCACCCCGACGGACAGAGCACGGTCGAGCGGCTCACGGAGACGGCGGCCGACTACGGCTTCGAGGGCCTGGTCGTGCGCAACCACTCGAGCGCTCGAGCGGAGTACGACGCCGAAAAGATCGCCGACGAGGCCGGGATCGACGTGGTCTGCGGCGTCGAGGTTCGAGCCGACGATCCACAGCAGGCAAGCGGCGCAGTCGGAAACCATCGGACCGACGAGACGATCGTCGCCCTCGAGGGTGGGACGAACGCGCTGAACCGGTTCGCCGTCGAGAACGACAAGGTCGACGTCCTCGCGGACCCGATGGCCGAAAGCGGTGACGTCAATCACGTGCTGGCGAAGGCGGCCGCAGAGAACGGGGTCCGATTCGAGTTCAACCTCGCTGGCGTCCTCCGAACCCACGGCGGACGGCGGGTCCGGACCATCCAGTCGCTTCGAAAGCTCGGCGAAATCGTCGACTACTACGACGCACCGTACGTCGTGAGCGCGGATCCGTCTTCCCACCTCGAGCTTCGAGCGCCCCGCGAACTGCTCGCGGTGGGCGAGGAGATCGGCTTCTCTCGGGAGTTCGTCGAGGAGGGACTCGCGGAGTGGGGACGACTCGCCGAGCGAAACCGACACGTCCAGTCCGAGTCGTTCATTGAGCCGGGGGTCGAACGGGGGCGATATGAAGAAGAGCCGTGAGGAACACGCCGCCCGGTTCGACGAGATCGCGAGCGAGTACGACGACGAGGGTTCGGAGGAGTATCGCGCCTGCGCGAACCTCGTGATCGAACACGCCGCACCCGACGAGGACGACGTCGTTCTCGACCTCGGGACCGGCACGGGAGCGATCGCACTCGCGCTCGCCCCCGACGCCGAGTACGTCGTCGGACGTGACATCAGCGAGGGGATGCTCGAGGAGGCGCGGGCGAAAGCCGACGAGGCCGAACTCGAGAACGTCGAGTTCGGATACGGTACCTTCCGAGAGCCGGAGTACGACGGCGACGTCGACGCCGAGTCGTCGGAGACGCCTCGAGCCCACACTCGCTCCGCCGGCGTGGACGTCGTGACGTCGAACTTCGCGATGCACCACCTCTCGGACGAGGAAAAGCGGGAGGCCATCGCGGTGATCGCCGACGTAGAGCCCCGGAAATTCGTCCTCGGGGACGTGATGTTCTTCGGCGAACCCGATCCGAGCGAGCCGTTTTACTCGCCCGAGGTCGACGATCCGGCGACCGTCGGCGTCCTCGCGGACGCGTTTACCGACGCGGGCTTCTCGCTGACCGCCGTCGAGCGCGTCCACGGCCAGGTCGGCGTCCTCGTCGCCGAGCGAACGCCCTCCGCCGGGGAGAGGCCAGTCGACCGCGTAACCGAACTCGAGACCAGCGGCGGCGAGTGAGCCGATGAAACACCTCCCGAAACATCTCCAGCCACGGTGGCGGTATCTCGCCGTCGGCCTCGAGACCCGACCCGGGGAGTCACTCGACAGGCGGTCGTTCCAGCGGGAGTGTTGGTACGCGGGCCAGAACTTACTCGGCGATCCGGGGAGCGCTCGAGCGGATCTGCGCGTGATTCGATACGAGTTCGCCGACGGGACCGGGGAAGCCATCGTTCGGGTCAGGCGGGGGGAAACCGATCCGGCTCGAGCGGCACTGGCCTGTATCGACGAGGTAGACGGTGTACCGGTCGGGCTCGTCGTCCGCGGTATCAGCGGGACGATCCGTGCGGCCGAAGAGAAGTTTCTCGGCAACTAATACGGACGGCGATGAGTCGGTACCGGTCGACCACAAAACGGCGGACGATCGACTGGTAATCAGTCACCGCAAACAGTACGATAGGACAGTAGGGTGCCGGCGTAAACTTGGGTCTTGTCCTACCGGCGACGGGCATCGTGGTAAGAAAACTATTTAGGACGCCGTGGGCAAGTCACGGAAGAGAGAAACGTCGTGTTCGGGAACGAGGAGCGAGTCGCCGTCTACCGTGATGGATATACAGACGTGCGACTCGAGGAGACGTTCGCGGACGTGACAGACCTCGATTACGATTCAGATTTAGCGTGATACTATGCAGGGACAAGCCCAACAGCAGGCGTACGACCGAGGCATCACGATCTTCTCGCCGGACGGCCGACTCTACCAGGTCGAGTACGCCCGCGAGGCGGTCAAACGCGGCACGGCAAGTATCGGTGTGCGAACGACGGACGGCGTCGTACTCGCAGTCGACAAACGGGTCCCCTCGCCGCTTTTGGAGGACTCGAGCGTCGAGAAGATTCACAAAGCCGACGACCACATCGGCATCGCGAGTGCGGGTCACGTCGCCGACGCCCGCCAACTGATCGACTTTGCGCGTCGCCAGACGCAGGTCAACCAGCTTCGGTACGGCGAACCGATCGGCGTCGAGACGCTCACCAAAGAAGTCACCGACCACATCCAACAGTATACCCAGGTCGGCGGTGCCCGCCCGTTCGGCGTCGCGTTGATCGTCGGCGGGATCGAAAACGGGGAGCCGCGCCTGTTCGAGACCGATCCCTCGGGGACGCCCTATGAGTGGAAGGCGCTGGCCGTCGGTGCCGACCGGAGCGAACTCCAGGAGTATCTAGAGGAGAACTACGACGCGGAAGCCGACTTAGACGGCGGAATCGCGCTCGCCCTCGACGCGCTCGCGTCGGTCAACGACGGCTCGTTGCTCCCGAGTGAAGTCGGACTCGCGACCGTCGACGCCGAAACGGAGTCGTTCGAACAGTTCGACCAGGATCGGATCGGCGAGCACTTAGAGGAGAACGACCTCCTCGACGACGGCGACGAAGACGGCGACGAAGACGACGAGTAATCGTTCCCGTCTCTCCCGATCGACCTGCCTCGCCAAACCGACCGTTTTCGACGCGACTATCCGAGTGTACGGTCCGTTGTCGATCAGTACCGACGAAATCACAACGATTCGTTCGTGCTTTCGCAGCGACACTGTGACAGCAATCCGTATCAGGAAAAGCTCTTTTACCCGGCCGTGGGTACTCCCGAGTATGATATCACTTGACGAGGCGGTGACAGCGCGACTCGAGTCACACGGGGCGCGCTTCGAAGTGTTGGTCGACCCCGACGCGGCGCTCGCGATCAAACGCGACGAGTTCGAGGACGATCTCGAGGACGTGATCGCCGCAGAAGACGTCTTCGAGGACGCCTCGCGGGGCGATCGTCCGGCGGAAGACGACCTCGAGACGGTCTTCGATACCACGGACCCACTCGAGATCATCCCCGAAGTTATCAAAGACGGAGAGATTCAGATCACGGCCGAGCAGCGCCGCGAGATGCAAGAACAGAAACGAAAACAGCTGATCGATAAGATCGCGCGCAACGCGGTCAATCCGCAGATGGACAACGCCCCCCACCCTCCAGAGCGAATCGAGAACGCACTCGAGGAAGCGGGATTTACGATCGATCCGATGGAACCGGTCGAAAACCAGGTCGACGACGCGCTCGACGACCTACGACCCGTCATCCCGATCCGGTTCGAAGAGGTGACGATCGCCGTCCAACTTCCCGCGGAGCACGCCGGGAGCGCCCAGGCGAAGGTTCGCCAGTTCGGTGACCTAGAGCGCGAGGAGTGGCAACCCGACGGCTCGTGGATCGGTGTCTTGACCTTCCCGGCGGGAATGCAAAACGAGTTCTACGACACCGTCAACGAACACACGAGCGGCACCGCCGAAACCGAGATCATTAAGGACAAAGACGATCTGCGGACCCGGTAGCTCGGGCCACCGACCGATCCGTCACGCTGGTGGTGGGTCCACATCGAGCACGGGATTCAAGATGGTCCGACACGTACGGTACCCTATGACTCAGCGTCGAAACGCGGAGGTGTTCGACCGCCATCGATAGCGTGTTCGGGCACGTGAGATCCCGTTCTCACGATCCACCGTCCGCGAGTTCCCCTCGACCGAGAGGGGGCGGTCGTCGCAACGTCGAGCGATGCCGCTCGAGCGACTGCTTTCGCCCAGTTTACGTCTCCGTACAGCCATGAGAGCGATCATCGCAAAACGCGTCGATTCCGGAACGCCCGACACAGACGAAATCCGCGAGCTCGCGGAGGCGGCGGGGTACACCGTCGTCGGGGAAGTAACGCAGTCACGGCGTGCAGATCCCGCACTTCAGCTAGGTGAAGGGAAAGCCGAAGATCTCGCCACGACGGTCGCGAAGACGGAGGCGACGACCGTCGTCTTCGACAACCGGCTCGGGCCGTACCAGACCTACAACCTCGGTCAGCTGTTGCCCGAGGGCGTCGAGGTCATCGACCGGTTTACGCTCATCCTCGAAATATTCGGTCAGCGGGCCCAGACGCGCAAGGCACAGCTCCAGGTCGAACTGGCCGAACTGCGATACGAACTGCCGCGTGCTGAGGCGAAGACGAGCCTCGCGAAACGGGACGAACACCCCGGGTTCATGGGCCTCGGCGAGTACGACGAGAGCCGTGAACGGGACATCAAAGCCCAGATCAGTCGGATCAACGACGAACTCGAGCAGATCGAGCAGACGGAGGAACACCGACGGGAGCGCCGTCGCGACTCCGGGTTCGACCTGGTCGCACTCGCCGGATATACGAACGCGGGTAAGTCGACGCTGCTGCGCCGGCTCTCGGAAGGACTCGACGTCGCCGAGAACGAGGATCTCCACCCTGACCTCGATTCGACTGCCGAGTCCGAAGACAGGCTGTTTACGACTCTCGGGACGACGACCAGACGCGCAGCCATCGAGCCCCGTGACGTGTTGGTGACCGACACCGTCGGGTTCATCAGCGATCTCCCACACTGGCTCGTCGAGTCGTTCAAGTCGACGCTCGACTCCGTCTACCGGGCAGATCTCGTCTTGCTCGTCGTGGACGTTGGCGAGGATATCGACGAGATCCACGAAAAGCTCGTCACGAGCCACGACACCCTCTACGAGCGAAACGAGGCACCGATCGTCACCGTGTTGAACAAGATCGATCAGGTCGACGAGGCGGAACTCGCCGAAAAACGCGAGGCATTGTCGGGGCTCGCCCCGGACCCGGTCGCGGTCAGTGCACAGGAGGGAACCAACGTCGACGCCTTGCTCTCGCGAATCGACGACGAACTCCCAGACTGGAAACAGGAACGACTCGTGTTACCGATGACGGAGGATACGATGAGCGTGGTCTCCTGGATCCACGACAACGCGAACGTCGACGACGTCACCTACGGCGACGAGGACGTCCTCGTCGACTTTCAGGCTCGGCCGGCGGTGATCTCGCAGGCCCGTTCGCGTGCGAGCAAGTTACACGCCCCACCGACGGAGTCGACGGAAGCGTCGTAACGGCTGTTCGGAGTAACCGATTTTCAGCGGCCGTCGCCGCGCAACCACTTCCCTCACTTATAAATCGCAGAGACGACTCTGAATGGATATGGAACGTGTTGCAATCATCGGCGCGTCGATGACCCAGTTCGGACAGCGCGAGGAGTGGGTCGTCGACCTCCTCACGGAGGCCGCCCTCGATTGTCTCGAGGACGCAGCGGTAGACGCGTCGGCCGTCGAGCACCTGTACGTCTCGAACATGGCAAGCGGCGAGTTCGAAGGGCAGTCGGGCGTGATGAACGCAGTCGCTCACGACATCGGTGCCGTGCCGGCGTACACGCAGCGAGTCGACCAGACGAGTTCCAGTGGTGGTGCTGGCATGTACGCCGCCTGGCAGTCGGTGGCAAGCGGCGCGAGCGAGATGACGCTGCTCGTCGGCGGCGAGAAGATGACCCACAAGACGACCGGTGAGGCGACCGACGTCATCGCCTCGCTGACCCACCCTGCCGAGTACAAAACCGGCGTCACGCTGCCGTCGTTCGCCGGCCTGACGGCACGACACTACCTCGAGCGCTTCGACGCCCCTCGCGAAAGTCTCGCGAAGGTCGCCGTGAAAAACCACGAGAACGGCGTCGACAACCCACACGCCCAGTTTCAAAAGGAGATCGACGTCGAGACCGTACTCGAGTCGCCGATCGTCGCCGATCCGCTCCGCCTGTACGACTTCTGTCCGATCACGGACGGCTCCGCGGCGCTTCTGTTCTGTCCGGAATCCGTCGCGAAGGAGTACGCCGACGAGTACGTCGTCGTCGCCGGGATCGACGGTGCGACCGATACCCACGTCGTCCACGAACGCGAAGATCCGACCGTGATGGGCGGCGTCGTCGAGAGCGGCGAGGGTGCCTACGAGATGAGCGGCTACGGCCCCGACGACGTCGACGTCGCGGAGCTCCACGACATGTTCACCATCCTTGAGTTCCTCCAGATGGAGGGTCTCGGCTTCGCCGAGCAGGGGGAGGCCTGGAAACTCGTCGAAGAGGGCTACACCGAACGCGATACCGGCGAGTTACCGATCAACACGTCGGGTGGACTCAAATCCAAGGGACACCCACTCGGTGCCAGCGGCGTCGCACAGGGCGTCGAAATCTACGAGCAACTCGTCGGCGAGGCAGGCCCGCGTCAGGTGGACGCGGACGTCGGCCTCGCGTGTAACGTCGGCGGGTTCGGAAACTGCGTAATCACGACTATCATGGAGGCAGCACGATGACGATGGAAGCCTACCGATACGAAGACGGTTCGATCAGCTATCCTGGACATCCCCGAAGCCTCGACGGCTTGGAGCCGGTCGACACGATCGACCTGAGCGAGTACACTGCAGAGGTCGTCACGTGGACGACGAGCACCGCCACGCCGCCGGGCGTTCGCCAGCCGAACACCCTCGTGATCGTCGAGTTCGATCTCGGTGAGGCGTCGTCAGACGCCTCGAGCAGCCAGATAGAGGCCGAGGACGGCGAGACCGTTCGAGCGATCGGGCAGGCGACGACCGACGACGTCGAGACGGGCGATACGGTGCGTCCGGTCCACGTCGACGAACTCCGCGAGCCGGGTGCCGGCATCCGCGAACCGGACAGTCAGGAGTGGGACGGTTACCGTTTCGAGCCGGTCTAACTCTCGTCTTCGCGACCGCCGTCACGATTCTCGCTCCCGTTTCCATCCGAGTCGTCGGTCCGGTGGTCTTCACCGTCAGCTACGCCGTCGAAATCCGCTCCATCGGAGTCGTCGGAGCCCGTGCCGTCGATGCCGCCGTGATCCTCGCCGGCCGAATCGTCGACAGCCCCGACACCGTCGTCCGCGGACTCACTCGTCCCTTCCTCGTCTGCGCCGTACCGATCTTTCAGCGTCTCGAGTTCGGCGTCGACGTCGACGGCGGACTCCGGCCCCGGCTGGGGGTCCTCGGAATCGGATCGCGGATCGCCGTCCGCCACGTCGATCTCGATCGACCTCGAACCGGACGATCGGTCGGAATCAACGGGATCGTCTTCTTCCGTGGCCGCTCTCAGACGGTCGTCTACCTCGTCGCGGAGCGTCCGGGCATCGGTGAGAAGCTCCCTGGCGTGTTCGTCCGCGGGAAGCGTCCCCTCCGACGACGCTCGTTGAAGCTCGGCGAGCACCGTATCGAGCCTCGAGAGCGTCGTTTTCCTGAGTTCGTTCGCTCGCTCGTTGGAGACGGCGACTGCGTCCGTCGTTCGATCCCTGACCTCCCGCTCGGTTCGGACGAGTTCGAGCCCCCGCTGGAACGCCTCGAGTGCGCGAACGCTCGACTCGAGGACGGCGAGCAGGGCGGGGATCGCGACCTCGTCAGTAAACGAGAGTAGCTCCCGCGGCGTGGGGGGCCGAAGTGGTGGTCTGCGCCGGGGGGACTCGAGTTCGTCGGAAAGCTCGTCGATCGTCCGTGTCAGTTCACGGATCGCCTCGACGAGTTCGTCATCTCGGTCGGCCATACCACCCCTACGTGGTTCTGTATGAAAAGAGAGACGATTGGTGGCTGTTTATCGGCGTCAGATGGTTGCAATTAGGAATGAACTCGATTTCTAAACAATTTTCCGGCCACAATATTTATTTAATTCATTATCCTGACCTAGTGTGAATGCAACGTGAACTGGGGGAGCGGGGGGGAGAGCGTGCAACGTTTGCCCAAACACTCAACACGTTGAAGCATACGGGGAGTAATCTGCTTCTCGTCGGAAGCGGTGGTACTGCACACGATACTGCTTGCCGTCGACTGCGTGGTGAAAGCCAAGGCGAGTCGCGGTATCGGGTGTTCGTAACGGACGACGTGAGATGCTGTTACCACGACCACGACGAGGGAGATGTGAGCACCGCTATCGTCGAGTACTCCGGCACACGGTCGGGCGGCCGCGACGACGGGGGCAGCAGTGACGAGGCACTCGGCCGGCTTGTCAGAAATGTTGTCGATGCCGTCGAGGAGTTCGAGGACGAAGCCGGAGGATTCGAGCCCTCGGAGCTTCGCGTCTGCGTTGACTCGCTCGTGCCGTTGCTGCAGCAATACGACACCGAGGACGTGTTTCGGTTCGTTCACGTGACGACCGCCCGAATCGAGCAGGCACGTGGCATGGGCCACTATCACCTCCCAGTGTCGCGCGACCACGACGCGGTTTCCCTCCTCGAGCCGATGTTCGATGCCGTCGTGTCGCTTCGCACACGCGACGACGTCCACGAACAGCAGTGGCATCTCCGCGATCGGGGGACACCGACCGACTGGATCCAACTCTAAGGACCTCGAACGGACGCCAGCGGTCACGGCACCCGGCGAGACCCGAGTGTTTTTTACGGTCTCTCCCCCCTGAACAGGTGTGCGAATCGAGAACAGTTTCATTCCCGTCCGCGGCGTCGGTGAGCACACCGAACGTCGCCTCTGGGAGCACGGCATCACCCACTGGGACGATTTCGACGGCAGCGTCGTTGGCGAGACCCTCGCCGACCGGATCGACGCGTTCATCGAAGACGGACGAACACACCTCGATCGCGGCGACGTCTCCGTCTTCGCCGATCAGTTGCCCGCCTCGAGCCGCTGGCGGCTCTACGAGAACGTCCGCGAGAACACCTGTTTTCTGGACATCGAGACCACAGGGCTCGACGCGAACCGAAACCGGGTGACGACGGTCAGCCTCCACCGGGGCGGCGAAACCGAGACGTTCGTCAACGGCCGGGACCTCACGTGTCAGCGCCTCGAGGCGGAACTCGAGCGATCGTCGTTGCTGGTAACGTTCAACGGACAGCGCTTCGACGTCCCGTTTCTCGAGACGTGTTACGACCTCGACGTCACCGTTCCGCACGTCGATCTGCTCTACCCCTGTAAGAAACTCGGACTCGACGGCGGACTCAAGGCGATCGAGCGGGAGGTCGGTATCGGCCGAGAGATGCCGGATCTTAGCGGACAGGACGCCGTCAGACTCTGGCACGAGTACGAACGCGGCGACGACGCCGCTCTGGAAACCCTCGTCGAGTACAATCGCGCGGATACGGAGAACATGAAACCACTGATGGAGACCGTCGCCGATCGGTTACATCGGCAGGTCTTCGAGACGTGTTGTCCGTCCGGTGGGCCCGAGAGATGATCCGGCTTCACTCGGGAGCGCCAATCATACGGTGGTAGACGACGTTCACACGGTCATGAACGAATTCGAGTACGAGGTCGACCTCGAGGTTCGGCTTCGCGACATCGATTTCATGGGTCACGTGAACAACGCAGTCTACGCGACGTACCTCGAACAGGCTCGTGATCGTTACTTCACCGACGTGCTCGAGGTCTCGCTGGCCGACGTCGGGACTGTCCTCGCCAATCTCGAGATCGATTACGCACAGCCGATCGAAGCCGACGAATCGGTGACAGTCGCTCTCGGTGTCCGCGAACTCGGCGACGCCAGTATCCCCATCGAGTACGAGGTCCGTGCGGACAGTACGGTCGCCGCGACGGCCCGCACCGTTCAGGTCGTCGTCGACGCCGGGACGGGCGAATCACAGTCCGTCCCGTCGACGTGGCGGTCTCGGATCGAGAGTCGCCGGTAGTCTGCCGCACGGCCCGCTGGCCGCCGGTGGGTGGCCCCGCAGGCCGCGGGCCCACCGCCGCGACGGGACAGCAGTCCGTCTTACTCCTCGAGGTCGTCGTACACTTCGACGTCGCCCTCGCTGGTGACGACGACGCGATAGCCACAGAACGGGAACTCGACGCGACCGTGCGTTCGAGTCGTTCCATCGGTGCGGGGAGAAAACAGGGAATCGAGTGCTTCGGGATTGACGACGCTGTAGAGCGATTCGTATTCGGGTGGTTCGATCTCCATCGGATCGACTCCTTCCCGTTCGGCGACCGAAGCGATTACCTCGAAACTCAGTGGGTGAGCCGAATCAGCCTGCGAACGATCGACTGAGAGTAGCATTGGGCGCACACTTTCTTTCGGTGCACATAAATCCTCTGGCCTCAACACGAGCCTGTTGACCAATTATATACTTCAACGTACGCTTGTATCCAGTAGAGATCTTTTTGGGAACCGTATTATATCTGTGTTTAGAATTCTTTCTTTGGTTAAAATTATTTAACGAGAAAATATCTACCTAGAAAGGAGAGATTGTAACGAAACGAGAGACAATCGATGCGCCAGAATTCCTCGCGACGACCGAAGCCAGGGCGGGGATTTGAACCACGGTCGGAGCGACGCACCTCCCTGATTCAACTCCCGCCGTCTCTCGTCGTCGCTCGCGAACGTGCTCGCGACGACCGAAGCCAGGGCGGGGATTTGAACCCCGGAAGTCTCGATTACAAGTCGAGTGCATGAACCGCCCATGCTCCCCTGGCGCAGTCGGTCAGTTAGCGGTCCTCCTTTGAGTGTGTGTCGTTTTCCGACCGGCCTTCCAGTGACCGTTCCATCGTCACGCGTAGTGGGTCGTATCCGTGTCGGCGGTAGAATCGTCTCGCGTCCTCGTTTTCGGCCATCACCTCGAGTAACAGTACTTCCACGTCCCGCGCTGCGAACGCCTCTTCGACCGCCTCGAGCAGCGTCGATCCGATCCCGCGGCCGCGGTAGTCTGGTTCGACGTACAGATTCGAGAGTGATCCGCGGGTTGCCTCGAGTTCCAGCGCACCGCGCTCGACGGAGAACGAGGCGAATCCGACGACGTCGTCGTCGACTCGAGCGACGAGCAGTCCGTCAGTCGCCTGGTATGCAGCGAGCGTTTCGCGCATCGCCGTTCGATTGGGATCAGGTCGGACGTACGAGCCGTGCGAGCACTGATCTCGTGCGAGACGCACCCACAGCTCTGTAACCGTCTCGAGGTCGTCGGCCGTCGCGGGTTCGACGATCATGTGATCAGGTCACTCGCGGACAGCGCGAAAAGGACTGTGCATCGAGCCGATCACACTGTTCGGCAGTCAGAACAGACGAGCTGTCCGTTGGCGTCCCAGAGCGTGTCCGCAAGCGAGCCACAGGTCTCACAGACGCCTTGAGTAGAGTACTCATCGCCGCCGTTGGGAAGCGCGCGTTCGTCAGCCGTCCCCCCAAGCGTTGGCGCGACCGACTCGTCAGTTCGGTGTTCGGTGTCGGCTACCGGGTCGGTCGACCGGGGCGGTGTCACCGCTCCCTGGAAGGATCCCGCCGCGGCGATGACGTCCCGTTGCGTGAGCAGTCCGAGGACCTCCTCACCGTCCTCGACGACGACGTTCCGGATGTTTTCCCGGCCCATCGTGGTCGCTGCATCAGAGAGCGAGCGGTCCGGCCCGATCGAGATCACAGGCGTCGTCATCACGTCGCCGACGTCGGTCTCGGCGGGATTACCCTCGTCGGCGACGACGCCGAGTACGTCCCACTCGGTGACGATGCCGACCGGCACCGAGCCGCGAACGACGAGTACGCTACTCGTTCGCTCCCCGCGCATGAGCCGAACCGCGCCGAGGAGGCTGTCCGACTCGCTGACCCCGACGTATTCGGTCGTCAGGACGTCCCTGACCGACAGTTCCGATTCCATATGTGAACAATACACATGGGCGGGCTAAAAGCTACCCCCGCTACACTTAAGCGAATCGGCGGAGAAGTTTCGGGGCCCGGCGACCGCACCCGATTACCACGCGAGCTCGACTCTCGTTCCGTCGGCCCGGCACACTTCGAGGGCGTGTTTCGCGGCGAAGCCAGCGTCGTGGGCGCTCGAGCCCCGACCGACGCCGACTTGCAGTTCGACGTCGACGGCGGTTTCGACGTGGCCGATCGCCTCCTCGTAATCGTCCGCCTCGAGGTCGGGACAGACGACGATGACGTTGTCACCGCCGACGAAAAACGAGAGGCTGTCGTGGGCGTGGCGCATGTGGCGCATGAGTTCGGCGTAGCCCTGTTCGATCTGGATGAAGCTATCGAAAGCATTGAGTTCGTCCGTATACTGCCCGGTGGCGTCGACGACGTCGAAATGGGCTATCTGGACGTCGTCGTCGGTCCGGTGAGGATCGTCGATAGTCCGTCCCTCGAGACACTCCCGTCTGTCCTCGTCCTGTGCGCTGCCGGCGTCTTGGACGACTGTTGTCGCGTCGGAAAGCGCCTGAACGGGTGAGGTACCCGTCGCGACGCCGAGACTGAGCGTGACAGGATACCGGTTGCCGACGGACTCCTGGAGGAGTTCGTGGTCGGCCATCGTCAGGCCGTTCGTGACGGCGATCATGTTGTCGAAGCGGGTGAAAAACGTATAGCCGTCGCGGTTACCGACGAACTGGGAGATGTCTGCGTAGAGGCGAGACTGCATCGTCTGGAGGTCCGCCTCCCGGCGAGGCTCGGGGGTCACCGTCCACGGCCCGTAGTTGTCGATCTGAACGAGCGTTACCTGCGTATTAGTCACGGTAGCGGATTCTTCCGAACGGCTCCGTATAAGTGATACGTAATCCAGATTCGTGACGGTCGTGTGTCGACGCGAGTCGAACGGGTGATCGCCAAGAACTCGGGGCGCATACGGTATCCTGTCCGGCAACTCCGGGAGAACGAGACAGCAATCCGTATCAGGCGTGTTTCTTCTCCGGGTTCACACCCGTCGGGTGGTACTCCCAGAAGTTCCCTTCGCGCATGGCCGCACCGACGGCCTTGTGCATCTCCGTGATCGTCTCGAACTCCGCCGGCTCGACGTACTCGAAGATGTCTCGCATCGAGACGACCGTCTCGTAGTTGATCCGGATCGGGTCGTCGCCGTGTTCGGCGACGAACTCGTCGCGCTCGAGGGGGAAGTCCTCCTCGTCGTCGACCTTCTTGGCGATGATCGCCATATCGTACTTGCGCATCCCCTCGCTGCCCTCCTCCCCGTCGGGGTCGTGTGGCCAGTCGCTCATGCCCGATGGTGGGTGTGGTGGGTGCAAAAGGATTACTCCTCGTGGGCGGCCGTCGTCTCGACAGCCTCGCCCGATCCAGCAAGCTATTTCCCCGTCGGGCGGCGGCATTCGGGTATGGATCCGGCGCTTGGCCCTCCCGAGGAGATGGCCGAGAAACGAGACGAGTTGACGCCGATGATGCGTCAGTATCACGACCTCTGTGCCCGGTACGACGACGCGCTCGTGCTCTTTCAGGTCGGCGACTTCTACGAGACGTTCTGTGGCGCCGCCGAGCGGACCGCGCGGCTGCTCGAGATCACCCTCACCAGCCGCGAGGACAGCACCGGCGAGTACCCCATGTCCGGGATCCCGATCGACAACGCCGAGTCGTACATCCAGACGCTGCTCGAGGCGGGCTACCGGGTCGCCGTTGCAGACCAGGTCGAAGAACCCGGCGAAACCGCTGGCGTCGTGGACCGCGCGGTCACGCGCGTCATCACCCCCGGAACGCTCACCGAGGACGAACTCCTCGCGAGCGACGACAACAACTTCGTCGCGGCGGTCGCTCGCGGCGACGGCGAGCCGTCGACCCCTCGAGTGGGAGACGGCTCGCGAACCGGCGAGACCGAGACGCTCGCGCTCGCGTTGCTCGACGTCTCGACCGGCGACTTCCTCGCGACCAGTTCGCGCTCCCCGGCGGCCATCGCGGACGAGATCAGTCGGTTCGACCCTGCAGAGGCCGTCCTCGGCCCGAACGCGCCGCGGGACGTCCTCCCGGAGGAATGTATGGTCACGCCGTTCGACGCCACAGCGTTCGACCGCGAGCGCGCCGCTTCCCTCCTCTCGCGGTACTACGGCCATCCCGACGCGTTGCTCGCGGAGGACGCCGAAATCCGCGTCTGTGGCGCGCTCCTTGCGTACGCGGAGTACGTCCGCGGCGGCGAACACGCCGCAAGCGCCGGGAGCGACGACGAGGCCGCACCCGTCACCGAGCCGGCCGACCCCGACGAACGCAGTCGGCTCGAGTATCTCACCCACCTCACGCGGTACGATCCCCGCGAGTACCTTCTGTTGGATGCGGTCGCCCTGCGCAGTCTCGAGCTGTTCGAGCCGCGGGCCGTCCACGGCCGCGACGACGCGACGCTCGTCGGCGTCCTCGACGAGACCGCGAGCGCACTCGGCGGTCGAACGCTGCGCGACTGGCTCCGCCGACCGCTGCTCGAGCCCGACCGCATCGAGTCGCGACTCGACGCCGTCGAGGAACTCACCGGCGCGGTCCAAACTCGAGAAGAACTGCACGATCATCTCCGGGACGTCTACGACTTGGAGAGACTGATCGGACGAATCTCGCGCGAGCGGGCGAACGCCCGAGATCTGCGTTCGTTGCGAGCCACCCTGGCGGTCGTCCCCGAGATTCGCGAGCGCCTCGCCGACGCCGACTGCGATCGGCTCCAGCGACTCCACGACGAGCTCCATCCGCTGGTCGACGCCCGCGAGGCGATCGACGAGGCGATCGTCGAGAATCCGCCGATCGAGATCACCGAGGGCGACATTATCGCCGACGGCTACGACGACGGCCTCGACGAGTTGCGGGCGACCGCCCGCGACGGCAAACAGTGGATCGAAGACCTGGAGGAGCGCGAACGCGAGCGTACCGGAATCGACTCGCTGAAGGTCGGCTACAACTCGGTTCATGGCTACTACATCGAGGTAACCAACCCCAACCTCGAGTCGGTCCCCGACGACTACGAGCGCCGACAGACGCTCAAGAACTCCGAACGGTTCGTCACGCCGGAGCTCAAACGCCGCGAGGACGAGATCGTCGGCGCAGAAGAGCGTGCGGACGAACGCGAGTACGACCTCTTCTGTGAGGTTCGTCGAGACGTCGCCGACGAGGTCGAGCGCGTCCAAGCGCTGGCCAACGCGGTCGCAACCCTCGACGCCGTCGTCGCGCTCGCGACCGCCGCCGCGGAGTACGACTACTGTCGGCCGGAGATAACGGATACCGACCGTCGAAGCGGCCTCGAGATCGACATCGAGGGCGGTCGCCACCCCGTCGTCGAGCGCACCCAGGAGTCGTTCGTCCCGAACGATGCGCGCTTCGACGACGGCCGGCGGCTCGCGATCATCACCGGCCCCAACATGTCAGGAAAGTCGACGTACATGCGTCAGGTCGCCCAGATCGTCCTCCTCGCGCAGGTCGGCAGTTTCGTCCCCGCGCAGTCGGCGCGGATCACGCCGGTCGATCGCATCTTCACCCGCGTGGGCGCGAGCGACGACATCGCGGGCGGTCGATCGACGTTCATGGTCGAGATGGACGAACTCGCGACGATCCTGCGCGAGGCCGACGAGCGCTCGCTCGTCTTGCTGGACGAGGTGGGTCGGGGAACGTCCACCGCGGACGGCCTCGCCATCGCGCGGGCGATCACCGAACACGTCCACGACGAGGTCGGCGCGACGACGCTGTTCGCGACTCACCACCACCCGCTGACGGAACTCGCCGACGACCTCCAGGCGGCGTTTCCGCTCCACTTCGAGGTCGAGGGAGTCGACGACGAGGTCGTCTTTCACCACGAGGTCGCCTCGGGCGCGGCAACCGGTTCGTACGGCATCGAGGTTGCGACGGCTGCAGGAGTTCCCGAGACGGTCGTCGAGCGCTCCCGGGAACTGGTCGACGGGACAGCAAGTGCGGCCGACACAACGGGGACCGCTCGAGATATCGACGAATTCGAACGTGTACACACGGGACGAGATCCAGCGGCTGCAGGCAGTCCGTTGCCCGCTACGGCGGACGGTGGGAACGACCCGACCGATATCGCTGCCGAGCTACGGGCACTCGATCTGGGTCATCTCACGCCAGTCGAGGCGCTGACCGAACTGGATCGATTGAAGCGCATGCTCGAGGAGTAGTCTGGAACGGACGGGTAGTGGTCCGTATCAGCGCTTGTACCCCGCGCGTCTTCGAACACGTGTTCGACGGTTTTCGGATACGCCAACAGCACGAAACAGACGATGGCGGGTCCGTACCGCATGGTCGCCACCGCGAACGTATACGGCACCTGATCGAACCCGACGAGAACTCCGACCGCACAGCACAGTTTGACGGCCAGCGGTACGGACTCGCCGGCCTCGTCGCCGGGAGTCGACGCCACCGGCGGTGGTTCGCTCGAGTCAGTTTCGGCACACCCGCGACCCAGACAGCGGGTGGGCTGGGACATCGGGACAGGAACCCGTATCAGTCATCGCAGCCCGTCTCAGGAGTTGGCTCGAGCGAGACGAACTCGAGGCCGTGTTCGGAGAGCAGTCGGTCGGCTCTGTCGGTGACGGAGGGTGCGACGAGGATGCCCCGGACAGCGACGTCGGCGTGCAGGTCACCCGCGAGCGCGTCGACGTACCGACGAAGCTGGCTCACGGCGTCAGGGCCGACGCGGCGGCGCTTGAGTTCGACGACGACGGCCCGTCCCGCCGCGTCCTCGCCGTAGATGTCGACGGCACCGGCCGACGTGTCGCGTTCGGTCGCCAGCGGCCGGAACTCCGGCTCGAGGAGGCTCGGCTCGTCGAGAATCCGCTGTCGGAGGTCCGCTTCGGTCCCCGAAAGCGAGAGTTCGGTCTCGTCGGAGCCGGCGAACGCCGAGACCTGCAGGACGTCTCGAAACCGGACGAGCAAGCGCTCCTCGGGGGTCGACCGGGCGCTCTCGAGAACGACGTCGCCACCGTCACAGTACACCTCCTGCTCACAGCCCGGTGGCTGCCAGTTGACCGGCTGTTGGCCTTCGTCGGTGTGGACGAGCGTTGCGCCGTCGGGTTTGCACAGTATGAGCCGATCGCCCGCCTCGAGCCGACTCGAAGCTCGCCCCTCGTAATCGACGGTACATCTCCCGAAGACAGTAACGAGTGCACCACGGTCGATCCCGTCGGCGATCGCGTCTCGAGTGGCGTCTGGGCTGGGCTCCTCGAGGGACGTCACAGCTGCTCGGTCGGTCGTCACTGAGACCCGATAGCCACCAGTCAGTAAAAAGGGATGCGGGACGTGATAGTTCTCCAGTGTGATCGATACCTAAACCCTTACCTGTCGCCCGCTCTGCGCGCTAGTACATCATGACGAACCTCCACGACCGCCGCCGAGTGCTTCAGATTGCCGGTGCAGGCGCTATCGCGTCTGTCGCGGGTTGTTCGGACCTCGATTCGTCCGAGAGCGTCGAGAGCGAACCGGAGGCCGATGGGTCCGGTGACCAGCAAGACGCTGATGGTAGCGACGACGAACAGGGCGACGTGCTCACTGCGATCGCCGAACCGGAGATGGACGACATGCAGGAGCTCCAAGAGGAGGTTATGACGGGCGAACTCTCCCAGGAGGAAGCGATGCAACGGCAGAACGAACTCCACGAGGAAGCGATCGACGAGTTCGAAACGCGCGTCGACTCGGAAGACGACACGGACCTCCGCATCGAGGAGACCGAGGATGGGTCGGGACTCTACCTCGTCGACGGCTCGGCGGACGTCCTCGTCGACGCGCTCCGAAGCGGCGATATTTCCGTGCTCGGACAGACGGGACTCTACGACCAGATTCTCCAGCAACAACAACAGCAACAGCCAGAGGGCGAGGAGATCGACGAAGACCAACTCGAGGAGATCGAGGAACAACTCGAAGAGCAGGCGAGCGAGGACGACGAGTAACGGCTGCCCGACGTGAGACGATCGGAGGCGACTGCCGGTTAGGTCTCGGGATCGACGCCGAACGGACTCTCGCGTTCCGTCCAGTCCCAGCCGGGAATCCGTTCCTGGAACCCAGCGGCGAGCGCCGCCTCGAGATCGTCGACGCCCGCGTTTTCGTCGGGGCCGCCGTGTACCTGGAGATCTGCGTAGTGAAACGTCGCTTCGCCGAGCGTCCGCAGCGGCTGCGTGCCGGCGATCGTCGCCGCGAGTTCTCGGCCGAGCAGTTCGTCGACGACGAATCCGGGATAGTCGTCCTCGACGTCGAGGTCGCGAAGAATAGCAACCATCGCGGCGACGTTGACCGCCAGGTCGCCGTCGGCGAAGACGATATCGACCTCTCTCCGGTACTGTGATTGGGTGACAGGATCGACGTCGACCTCGAACACCCGCCCCAGGTCCTCACGAACGTCGTTTACGATCGGAACGACGACGTTGGCGTGGTCTCGCACCCAGTCCCGTTCGGTCGCGACGCGCTCTCGAGTCAGGTTCATACGTCGTGTTCGGCCTCGAGTCCCCTGGGCTTTGCGAAGGCTTTTATACAACGCGAGGAATACCGTCAGGTAAGCGGGTTCTCCCTGGAATCTTCCCGCACGAACCAGGACACCGACCTGGGAGCGTATTCGTCACGACACGGAGCGACACGGATGATCCGAAAGAGAAGACGTCCTGCGTCGTCTCTCCCCGTCGCTCTCTCGAAGAAATCGTTCCCCGTCGGCGAGTTCACGCAAGCCGAATCTGGCGATTATGAGCACTGTAGAGCAGCAACTCGACGATTTGCAAGCAGAGATCACGAGTGAGTTACCGAGCGATATCTCGGTCTCCTCGGTGAAGTACGAAGGGCCGGAACTGGTCGTCTACACGCGCGATCCGAAGAAGTTCGCCCAGCAGGGTGATCTCATTCGAAAGCTCGCGAGCAAACTCCGAAAGCGGATCACCGTCCGCCCCGATCCGAGCGTTCTCTCTCGACCCGAGCACGCCCGACAGGAGATCATGGACGTCGTTCCCGAGGAGGCCGGCGTTTCGGATCTCGATTTCCACGCCGACACCGGCGAGGTCGTCATCGAAGCCGAGAAGCCGGGTATGGTGATCGGCCGACACGGCTCGACCCTCCGGGACATCACCAAGAACGTCGGGTGGACGCCCGAAGTCGTCCGGACGCCGCCTATCGAGTCCTCGACCGTCTCGAACGTCCGGAGCTTTCTCAAGCAAGAACGCGACGAGCGCCGCGACATTTTAGAGCGCGTCGGCCGGCAGATCCACCGCGAAGAAATGTCCGACGACGAGTACGTTCGTATCTCGACGCTCGGTTGCTGTCGCGAGGTTGGGCGTGCGTCGTTTATCCTCTCGACGCCGGAGACGCGCATCCTCATCGACTGTGGCGACAAGCCCGGAGCAGAGGGTGAGGTCCCCTACCTCCACGCCCCCGAAGCACTGGGCGCCGGCCCGCAGAACATCGACGCGGTCGTCCTCACCCACGCCCACCTCGACCACTCCGCGCTGATCCCGCTTCTGTTCAAGTACGGCTACGACGGCCCGATCTACTGTACCGAGCCGACGCGGGACCTGATGGGCCTGCTCACGCTCGACTACCTCGACGTCGCGGCCAAGGAAGGGCGGTCCCCGCCCTACGAGTCCGAACAGGTTCGCGAAGCGATCAAACACTGCATTCCGCTCGAGTACGGCGACGTCACCGATATCGCGCCGGACGTCAAACTCACGTTCCACAACGCGGGTCACATCCTTGGGTCGGCCGTGAGCCACTTCCACATCGGCGACGGCCTCTACAACGTCGCGTTCTCCGGCGACATCCACTACACGGACACCCGCCTGTTCAACGGCGCAGTCAACGACTTCCCGCGGGTGGAGACGCTCGTCCTCGAGTCGACCTACGGCGGTCGCAACGACTACCAGACCGACCAGAAAGACTCCGAGGAGAAGCTAAAGGAAGTCATCCGAGAGGCCCACGAAAAAGGGGGGAAGGTCCTCATTCCGGCGTTCGCCGTCGGTCGCTCCCAGGAGATCATGCTCGTCTTAGAGGAGGCGATGCGAAGCGGCGACATTCCGTCGATGCCGGTTCACTTAGACGGCATGATCTGGGAGGCGACCGCGATCCACACGACCTATCCCGAGTACCTGCGTGATGACCTCCGGGATCGCATCTTCCACGAGGACGAGAACCCGTTCCTCGCCGAGGAGTTCAACCACATCGACGGCGGCGAGGAGGAACGACAGGACGTCGCCGACGGCGATCCCTGTATCATCCTCTCGACCTCGGGGATGGTCACCGGCGGGCCGATCATGTCCTGGCTCGGTCACATCGGTCCCGACCCGGACTCGACGCTCGTCTTCGTCGGCTACCAGGCACAGGGTACCCTCGGCCGTCGCATCCAGAACGGCTGGGACGAGATCCCAGCCAGCGAAGTCGGCGCGATGAACGACGACAACGGCCGTGGCACCCTCTCGCTCAACGTCACCGTCGAAACCGTCGACGGCTTCTCCGGCCACGCAGACCGCGCCGGCCTCGAGAACTTCGTCAAGACGATGAACCCCCGTCCCGAGAAGGTGCTCTGTGTCCACGGCGACGAACGCTCCGTACAGGACCTCTCCTCGGCGTTGTACCACGACTACAACATGCGGACGTTCGCGCCGAAGAACTTAGAGACGTTTCGCTTCCTGTAGTTTCGTCTTCGCTCTCCGTTCACAACTCGAGTCCGTCCCACGCGCTCGAACTTCGATCCCCTGTCGTCCAGGCCGATCACTCGACCGCTTCGGCCGGGTCGATCACGTCACCAGTTTCGGGATAGACGCCGACCTGCTCGCAGACGTCGCCCAGCGGGCAGGCGTCCGGATCCTCGAGACACGCCGGGTTCCGTGCGGTGCAGTACTCGCGGCCGAACTGGATCGTCGCCGTGTGGCCGAAGCCACACTTCTCGGCAGGCACCTCGCGCTCGAGGGCGGCCCGTACCTCCTCGTGGTCGGCGTCTGCCGGAGCGACACCCATACGGCGGTAGATCCGGTGGACGTGCGTATCGACGGGAAAGACGCCGGCCCGGCCACCAGCAAAGAGGAGGACGCAATCGGCGGTCTTCGGGCCGACGCCGGTCACGGAGAGGAGACTCTCGCGGACCGCCGCCGGAGACTCGTCCGTGACAAAGGCATCGAACGCGCGGGCCGACCCGAACTCCTCGAGTACCCACTCGGCCGCCGCGATGATGACCTCCGATTTTTGGTTGTAGAGGCCGGCCGAACTGATCGTCTCCGCGAGTTCGGTTCGGTCGGCGTTCGAAAGCGACGTCGCGAGGTCGGCTCCATCCTCTCGGCCCTCGTCGGCGTCTGTGCTCGATTCGCCGCCGTAGCGCTTGATGAGCGCGTCGTGGGCCGGTTGGCTCGCGACATCGCTCGTGTTCTGGCTCAGGATGGTCCGGACGAGACAGGTAAAGGCGTCTTGGCCCCCGTACGTTTTCTGCCAGTACAGTTCGCCCAGACGGTCGACGACCCGTTCGGCTCGCTTGTCGGCGGTTGCTGGATCGAACTCGGTGGCTACGCCGCCGCCGGATTCGCCGCCGCTGATGTTGACCGACGGCTCTCGATCGTCGCTCATGTGTGACGAAAACTACGTACTCGACGCCAATCTACGTACTGATTCACCGTCCGGAAGCCAGCTGTCACCACGTCGTCTTGCAGCTGAACGTCTCGCCACAGGACGAGCAACTCGCCGACCTCGCGAACCCGTCTTTCAGCGATCCAACGGCTTTGCTCGTCCGGGTGACGGTCATATCGATGTCGACGTCGACCGATTCCGAACAGTGTGAGCAGATAACTCGCTGTGACATACGATTCGATACCGAGGAATCGTAATCACCGTTGTGGCCAGGTATCTCTCATCCAACACTCCGCGCCCTCGAGATGGACGCGTCGGTGCCGTCGTCAGTCCGCCGTCGTTGCAGGCGTCGAACTGTCCGCACGCGCAGAGCGCCAGAATCCCTGAATGTACGCGCCGAGGAACATGCCGACGATACCGGTGAGAATCGGATAGTTCCCGATCCCGAGGCTGGCGTAGGCCGCGCCGGGACAGATCCCCGAGAGCCCCCAGCCGACGCCGAAGATGCCGCCGCCGATGACGACGTTTTTATCGAGGGTCTTCAGCCGTCGGCCGTAGGTCGCGCCGGTCAGCGGCGCGTCAGTTCGGACGAATTTCACGCCGAAGAACGTGATTCCGGTCACGACTGCGGCACCGAACATGACGAACAGCAGGCCGAAGTCCTGGAACTGCAGGAAACTCAGGACGACTTCGGGTTGGGCCATGTGACTAAACCCGAGCCCGAAACCGAAGATCAGCCCACCGACGAACACGAGCGGGAGAAACAGCGGGTGTTGCTCATGGTCGGCGCTCATGGCACCACCCCCACGGCCTGGACGAGTTGTGCGGTGCCGATCGCGATCAACAGAAAGGTCGCGACGCCGACGAACGACGCACTCGAGACCGAGCCGACGCCACAGACGCCGTGGCCGGAGGTACAGCCCTTCCCGACGCGGGTCCCGATCCCGATGAGGATTCCGCCGACGAACAGCCGCCACCACTGGACGTCGGTCGTCCAGATGCCGTCCTGAAACGCGAGCGCGTAGACGGCCGCCCCGGCAACGATCCCGACCGTGAAGACGACCCGCCAGTCTCGAGAGGGGCGATACTGCTGAAATCGCGACAGACTCGAGCCATACGAGAGCGTCGACTCGAGGAAGGTACTCGCGCCGGCGGGGATCCCGGTGCCGAGGTAGATCACGGCGACCCCGAGGCCGACGAACAGTCCACCGATCGCGTAGTGGCTGATCCCGTTGGGGAACAGCTCCGCGAGCATGGCGACGACTATCGCAGCGGTTGCGGTCATTACTCGAGGGGAGGAATCCTCGGCGTATCAATGCTCCCCAGGCGGGGAAAATTGTGCGTATCTCGGATCGACTCATACGGATTGCTGTAACGATGTACCGTCGAAACCGCAGACTGGTCGCGGTTTCGCCGGTACTGACAGTAAACCGTATCAAGCGGTGGGGGTTGAACGTATTTAGTGACGAGAATGATTAGCTGAAGTCGTAATCTTCGCTCGTAATAAGGGTCTCTTGCTCGCCAGAAACACCAACTGCGACAACTGTTCCATTGTAGCCGGCCGAATCTAGATCGTCACGATCAATTCGGATGCTATCACCCGTCTCGAGATTTTGTAAATCATCCTCAGAGAGATCAGCGCTGTCGAGATGGTCCACCGGTTCACCGGTTACGTTGACGTGATCGGCGTTTCCGAGGGTCGTCACTCGAAGGTCGATGTACTGTGGGTCTTGTTGAACAGTGATCGAAATGCCTGCCTGCACTTCTTCCTCAATGTCGTTCCCGATATCGAAAACAAACCCTGCGACTACAGCCGCAAGGATAATAGTGATAGCTACAACGAGGATTACACCGACGACGGGCGAGACGCCACGTTCTTCGTTAGAACAAGCCGGTATAAAGGACTTCATGCTGATTGTTCAACGTAAAAGTAGGTTCTGGAGTTTTTAGCTCCAGTCGAGGTCGTAATCTTCGCTGGCAACTTGTGTTGTGGTATCGGTTTCGTCGATAACTGCGACTGCAGTTACAGTACCACTTTCAATATCTCCAGCAGAACCGGCCTCAATTTGGATGTCAGCATCAGCATCAGTGCTGATGGTGATTACATCTCCAACACCTGTCCCTTCTGTTGCATCTTGCGCGTCGTCAGCGCTACTGGGGTCGTTGTACGCGGCGTCGGGACCACTGAATAGGGATCCACCTAGATGCACGGAGTCTGCATTACCAAGCGATGTAACTTCGACTTGAATCTCGTCAGCTGATTCATCTACGTCAATCGTCACACCAGCTTGTGCTTCCTGTCCGACGCTTCCACCGAGATCAAGCACGAATGCGGCGATAACTGCCGCGAGAATCACGGTGATTGCGACCATGAGGATTACTCCGATGACTGGAGAGACTGCACGTTCCTCCTCTGAACCAACTAGTTTAGCTTTCATTGCGTTCATTTTTATAAATGTTTAGTGGTTGGTTAGACTTACGTGCTGAAGTCGAAGTCTTCACTCGCAACCTGTGTTCGGGTGTCGTCTTCGTCAATGTATGCGACTGCGGTTACAGTGCCTTCACCGTCGTGGCCGTCGTTCTCAATTACCGTAACGTCCCCAACTTGTAGTCCTTCAACATCACCATCGACAGAGAAGTCACCACTGCCCTCGAAGTCGTGAGTTCCTTGGATGTCTACACCGTCAGAATTTCCAAGGGAGGTAACCTCAATTGTTACTTCGTTTGCCACTGTGTCTTCTTCGATCGAGACACCAGCCTGTGCTTCCTGCCCGACGCTCCCACCGAGGTCGAGGACGAATGCTGCGATGACGGCCGCGAGAATGACCGTAATCGCAACCATCAGGATGACACCGATGACAGGCGATACTGCCCGTTCCTGCTCGTTTCCAACTAGCTTGTCGCGGATTTTTGTTGCGTCCATGGGTATCGTGTGATTTCGTTTCCATCGCACCCCACGATAGCCAGAAAGGTTATGCACGCCGACGTGAAACCGTCGACCTGCGCCCGGGGATTGGGGGTAAGCATGACCCGCCCGGCGCTTCCTTCCTGCTATCGGTTTGGTGCTGATATCAACCAGTGTAATCCGGGTATATATAATTAGTCGTTAGTGTAGCTGCGTGGAATTATTCGCGTTCGCTGTCGGTTTCATATCTGATAATCAAGTCCCTCCAGAGGGGTTACAGCACCCCGTTGAACCGACGCTGTCTTTCGGTTCTGCCTCGAGCCCAACGGGAAGACGATCCGCAGTTCTCGCGTCGTGACGCCGGTTCCAATCAGCAATGGAAACCGCCAGTGAACACTATCGGAAACTGTCGTTACCCGTCGGTTCGCTACTAACGGTACAATCTACCCCTTCTACCCGGACGCAATCCCCAAAGGTGACTGCGATCGAACGAGCTGTCCGCGTCGGCGGTCACTCCCCGCTGCACTCCGTAGATGAGGACTTCCTGACGATCGCCACCCAGAACTCCTCGACCGAGCGGACGAACTCGACGAACTCCTCCGGTTCGACCGGCTTTCGGAGGTAGTGGTCCGCCTCGAGTCCGTGGGATCTGACGATCTCCTCGCCCACATCGGAACTCGTCAGGACGACGAGCGGAATCTCACGTAACACGGGATCGCCCTCGAGTTCCGCGAACACGTCCATCCCGCTTTTTCCGGGAAGCTGTGGCTCGAGGAGGATGATGTCGGGCTCCGGTGTGTTCTCGTAGCCATTGTGCTGGTGGAGGAAATCGAGGGCGGATTCCCCGTCCGAGACGGTGTGGATCGTGTTCAGAAGCTTCGCCTCGTCGAACGTTTCGGTAAAGAGCCGGGTGTCGCCTGGGTTCGGCTCGACGAGCAAAATGTCGATCACGTCCTCCTCCCGGCCGTCTGTCGAACTCACACCGGGCCTTTCGTGGGAGCGAGTAAAAACATGTCTGTGCTTCGCCCTGCCCGAGCACGGATACCAACTCGATTGGCGGAAGACGTATCCGCTTCGTATACTCTCAGCTCGAATTTCATACGGTCGTGGTTTTATCCACCGGCAGCGTATCGCCGGTATGGATCCACCCCACTCACCCGGACGGCGACGAACGCACGGATCTGCCACTCGTCTCGAGTGCGTGGAACGACGCCTCGAGGCGGCGGAGATCCGTCTCGAGCGATTGCAGAACACACTCGACGGGCTCGCTCGCTCGTCGGGCGTCTCGATCGGCTGCCCGTGTAACCGATGTGGCCGGAGTTACGTCCTCATCGAGGGCGGTCGGATTCGCTGTCCGGAGTGTCGGTTCAGCCAGTCGGTGTGAACGCTCCGGTCGCCGGTTCGAGTCTCCCGATGGCGATTACGGGAGCCGTTCGACCGCCTCGGCCAGGTCGGATTCGGTCTCCCACCGGTAGAGCCGACCCTCCTCTTCGAGCAACTCGAAGACGCCGTCTTGCATCCAGCCGAACGGTCGCCGTTCATCCTCGTACTCGCGTTTGAGCACGTAGCTCTTCGAGAAGTACTCCTCGGTGCCGACGAGCAGTCCCTGCTCGACCAGGAAGTCGCTCGGATCTCTCTCCGCGACGCCGACGACGTGACTGACCAGGTCGGCAATCAGACAGAACTTCTGAATGCCGTTGTCCCACTCCCCGCGGACGTCGACCATCCGGAACGCGTAGGCGTCGGGCCGGCGGTTCAGCCTGTCGACGACCAGGTTCAGCCGGCGGATCGGCTCCCGGTCGTAGTTTCCGAGAACGAAGTAGGTCCGGTCGTTCTCGTAGATCGGCGTCAACTCGCTCAGCGCGTGCAGGATCTCCTCGTTGTCCGCGAGCGTGATCTCGTCCGCCGCTAAGCGATCGCTCGCGCTCTCGAGGAGGTCCTCCGGCCGGGGCGGCTCCTGTTCGGTCATACAGCGACGTTCTCGCGACCGGGAAATAGTCGTTTCCGAGCCGTTTCCGTTTCCGATAGCGGACGGTTCCTCTGTGTTCCCAAGTCCAGTTTACTCTAAAGTAGTTTACTCCAGGGTAACTTACTTGGTGATCTACTCCGTAGGTGGGCGTATGAGCACCAGTCTGGGCGCTGACGACGCAGGGGGGACACGGGAACTCGTCCACTTCGTCACCCAGGAGACCCGGTTTTCGCTGATCGCCAACGTGGTTCAACACCCCGCGGGGCTGGCGTCGATGTACGAACTCGAGCAGCTAAATCCGAGCGTGAGCGAGGCGACGGTGTACAAACACGTCCAGAAACTGATCGAGGCCGGCATTCTCGAGGCGGTCACGCTCCCGGACGACGAACGCCAGCAGGGGTATCCCTGGAAGTTCTACCGGCTGACCGACGAGGGGCGGGCGTTTCTCGACGAACACAACTTGCTCGCCGCCGAGGAGACGTTGCGACTGATCTACGACTCGATTTCCGATAAATCCGAAAAGATGGTTCGATACGAGAACGCCCCGCGTCCGGACGGCCAGCATTAACTCATGAACAGCCGCCGTCCCGCTCGTTCGTGGCGCATTCCCATGATCTCCGCCAGCGGCGCGAACGACGCCATCGCGGTCGCGTCGTCGTCGACGTGACGGTCACAGATTTCGACGACGACGGATTCGAGGTCGCCGAGCACCCGCTGGATCTCGGTGTGACCGAACCGCCCGAGTCGCTGTGCGGCCCCCAACAACCCGGTCACGAACGAGTAGGCGTGAGAGAGACAGGCCTCGAGCCGCGAGAGGCCACGGCTCTGAGCGACGACGCCGAAGACGACTGGGTAGTGACCTGGCGTCTCACCGGCGTCGATTCGCGTGGCGAACTCCTGGCGGAGGCCCGGACGGATGTCCACAGACTCGAGGTCTTCCTCGGTCCCGGCGAGTAACTCGCACAGCTTCGCGCCCGCTTTCGTCGAACTCTCGCGGAACTCGCTTGGCATCGTCACGGCGTGGAGGCGCGCGTCGACCTCGAGGAGCCGATCGAGGTCGTCCGACGAACTCGCGTCGTGGGCGTTCGCGAGCGCGACAGTCTCGCAGGGTCCGACGACGCGCCGGAGGTACCCCGCGAGCAGCGCCCGTAGGTCGTCGCCGTCGCCGATCCGCCCCTCGTTGACGTACTGCTCGAGGCCGTAGGAGGCGGTGTACCCGCCGACCGGCAGAAACGAGTCCGAGAGCCTGAGGGCGGTCAGAAACGAGTCGGGATCAGTGGTCATGATCGTGCTCGTGGCTGTGTCCGTGACTCTCGTGGTGGTCGTGTCGGTGCCCGTCACCACCGGTCTCGCCAGCGTGATCACCGTGACTGTGGTTGTCACCGTGGCTGTGATCGGTCTCGTCAGCGCGGTCACCGTGACTGTGTTCGTGACCGTGGCTGTGGTCAGTCCCGTCACCGTGGCCTCCCTCGAGGTCCGTCACGAACAGGTCGGCGTCGACGGTCGTCTCGCGAATCTCCGACCCGGGAATCACGTCCGCGACGACGCGTTCGACGATGTGTCGATCTGCTGCGAGCGGGACGTAGACCGTTCCGTCCTCGACGGCCAGGTCCCAGTGCTGGTTGCCGACGCGGTGGCCAAGTTCGACCGCCGCGGCGAGTGTCTCCGACGTCGCCTCGGGCAGCGACACGGCGAGTGCGTCGCGAGGTTCGAACGCGACGACGATCATTCGCTCGTCGTCGACGAGCAAGACGTCTCCCGACGAGACGGCCGGCGCGTTCACGACGACGCCGACGTCGGTCCCCACGTCGGTCGTCGTGCGAAACCGGGAGCGTCTGCGATCGCTCGCGTCGACGACCACTCGCTCGAGCGTTCCGTTCGCCTCGTGATTCTCGCGCAGCGTCGCGAGTTCGTCGTCGGCGTGGACGTTGCCGACGATACCGTCGATTCGCTCCATCAGTATCGCCGGTCGGCCGGTGTGCCGACCCCGAGCACTGCCCGTCTCGTCTCGTCCCACGCTGTGCGGACGGTCTGGCTTACGTCCGCCTGGCTCTCGCCCAGCACGCGGACGATCGCACCCGCGTCGAACGGGAGCCTCGAGACGGCTGCCTCGACGCCCGGTCGATCCGTGATACGGTCGTGGAGCGTCCCGACCAGTTCCTCCTGGTCGACCACACCGACACCGCTACCCTCGTTCGATCCGTCGCCGCTTTCGCCGCCGGATCCGGGTGCGAAGACGTACAGCGAGCCGACGACGCCGAACTCCCCGACGCTCGCGGGGTCGCGCGGATCGCGGTCGTCCGGCCGGAGGTCGACCGCGTCGGCACACACCAGCCGGTCGTCGACGGTTGCCTCCACGCGGGCGTGGTAGTGGTCGAAGTCGAACGGCTCGTGGTCGCTCAACCCGTCCGGGACGAGGACGTCCGAGAGGACGACGACCGCCCCTTCCGCGAGGTCGACGTCGACGGTCTGGAGACAGCGCGCGTCCTCGTTGACGATCGTCGGGCCGGGCAGATACTCGAGGTAGCTCCCCGCTTTCGCCCGGATCGTCGCATCGAGGTGGGCGTAGTTCTCGCGCATGCTGTGGACCTTCGTCGCACTCTGTGTCGTCACGTGTACGCGAGCGCTCGAGCGGGCGTCGAGGACCATCCGGTGGCGATCCCCCTGGGCGACGCCGCCGGTCGGCTCCTGGGCGACGAGCGTCGTCAGCCCCGGCGCAGGATCGGTCTCGAGGGTTCCGGTCAGGTGGTAGGGAACCTCGACGCGGTCGCGGATCAGTCTGGTCGGGCCGTCGTCCTCGCGGGCGAAGACCGCCTCGAGCAGGCCGTTCTTTCCGGGGCCGCCGGCGGGTGCCTGCGCGAGTGGCTCGTCGGCGTACTCCGCGAAGGCGGCCGGAATCGTCCTCTCGTCTGCGAACGGGCTCGCGTCCGACTGTCCTGCGCTCACGCGAACAGCACCTCCCGGTCGACGTGTGCGAGCACCTCGTCGACCCCCGTCCCGTCCTTGCAGTTGGTGAAGACGAACGGATCGTCGCCGCGGACGTCCGCTGCGTCGGATTCGATTACCTCGAGGTCGGCGTCGACGTACGGCGCGAGGTCGGTCTTGTTGACCACGAGCAGGTCGGCCTGTGTGACGCCGGGGCCGCGTTTCCGGGGGATGTCCTCGCCCTCGGCGACCGAGATGACGAACAGGAAGTAGTCGGCCAGTTCGGGGTTAAAGGTTGCAGCGAGGTTGTCACCGCCGCTTTCGACGATAACGACGTCGAGATCCGGGTGGCGCTCGGTGAACTCGTCGATCGCGGCGAGGTTCATCGAGGGGTCCTCGCGGATACCCGTGTGTGGGCAGGCACCCGTCTCGACGCCCTCGACGAGGTCCGCCGGTAACAGATCCCCGAAGGATTCGCGGAAGACGTCGGCGTCCTCCTGGGTCATGATATCGTTGGCGATGACGCCTACCTCGTACCCCTCGTCGACGAGTTCGGGTACGAGCCGCCGGACGAGCGCGGTCTTGCCGGAGCCGACTGGACCGCCGATACCGATCTTGGCGACGTCTCTGTACCCCATCAGTCACCCTCCGTCGCCTGCGGGTCGTCCTGACTCGCTTCGAGGTCGTCCGCCGCCTCGAGTTCCTCACCGGGACCTGGGTCGACGGCCTCGAGTTGCTCGCGGCTGTCCGCCCGGATCGGATCGTGGATCGTCACCAGTTTGGTGCCGTCGGGGAAGACGGGTTCGACCTGGACCATGCCGATCATCTCGGGGACGCCGTCCATCACGTCCTCGCGGGTGAGCAACTGCGTCGCCTCTGATCGGATCTGTGAGACCGATTTCCCCTCGCGGGCGGCCTCACAGGCCCAGTCGGAGATGTAGGCGACCGTCTCGGGATGGTTGAGCTTCACGCCACGGTCTTTGCGCCGCCGGGCGAGTTCGGCGGCCATGAAGACGGTCAGCCGCTCCATCTCCTTCGGCGAGAGGTTCATTCCCATGGGATCACCCCCGCGAGACGGCTCGAGATAGAGTGTGTCGATCGCGGTCGCGTTTCCATTGCTGGCGGTCTCGTCGTCGGAGTCGTCGGTGTGTCTTCGAAATCCATAGTCGATGTCGGATTAGAGCAGGTACCGCTGTGCGAGCGGAATTTCCTCGGCCGGGTCGCAGGTGACGTGTTCGCCGTCCACCTCGACCTCGAACGTCTGGGCGTCGATCTCGATGTCGTCCGGACAGTGGTCGTTGTGGACCATGTCGGATTTCCGTACGTCTCGGGTGTCGCTGACGGGCCGAACCGGCGTTTTGAGGTCGTAGGCGTCGCCGACCTCGTTTTCGGAGGCAGCCTCGCTGACGAACGTGACGGAGAGCCCCTGCTTCGCTCGGCCCTGTGCGCCGGCGCGTTCGCGGCCGATGACGGGCTCGCAGGTCATCAGCGAGCCGTTGGCCTCGCCCATCTGGGACCAGACGGGGAAGCCGCCCTTGATGACCGCCTTCGGCTTGACGCCGAAGAAGGCGGGGTCCCACAGCGCGATATCCGCGAGCTTCCCCGGCTCGAGCGAGCCGACGTAGTCGTCGATCCCCGCCGTGATCGCGGGGTTGATCGTGTACTTCGCGACGTAGCGCTCGATGCGGGCGTTGTCCGCGTCGGTTCCCTCGTCGGCCTCGAGGGGGCCCCGCTGGGCTTTCATCTTGTGGGCGGTCTGCCACGTGCGGCTGATGACTTCCGCCATGCGGCCCATCGCCTGCGAGTCAGAGGTCATCATGCTGATCGCGCCGGTGTCGTGGAGGACGTCCTCCGCGCCGATGGTCTCCGCCCGAATTCTGGACTCGGCGAAGGCGACGTCCTCAGGAACGTCCGGATTCAGGTGGTGACAGACCATCACCATGTCCAGGTGTTCGTCGAACGTGTTCTCCGTGTAGGGCATCGAGGGATTGGTCGACGAGGGCAGCATGTGCTCGTGGCCGATCAACTCGAGGACGTCCGGCGCGTGACCCCCACCTGCCCCCTCGATGTGGAAGGTGTGGATCGCCCGGCCGTCGATCGCGTCGAAGGTATGTTCAACGAAGCCCGACTCGTTGAGCGTGTCCGTGTGGATGCAGACCTGGATATCTTCCTCGTCGGCGACCTCGAGGCAGGTGTCGATCGCCGCCGGCGTCGAACCCCAGTCCTCGTGGAGTTTGAGCCCGCAGACGCCGGCGTCGATCTGTTCGTAGAGTGCGTCGGGCTTGCTGCTGTTGCCCTTTCCGTAGAAGCCGACGTTGACTGGCCAGTCCTCGGCGGCCTGGAGGAACCGCTTGATGTTCTCGGGGCCGGGCGTACAGGTGGTCGCGCCGCCGCCGAAGCCGCCGCCGAGCATGGTCGTCACGCCGGAGCCGAGCGCGTGCTCGACCAGTTGGGGGCTGTTGAAGTGGACGTGGATGTCCAGCGCGCCGGCCGTCGCGATCAGCCCGTCCGCGGGGATGGTGTCGGTACTCGGCCCGATCACCATATCGACGTCGTCCATCGTGTCCGGGTTTCCTGCCTTCCCGACGCCGACGATTTTGCCGTCGCGAACGCCGATGTCGCCCTTCCGAACGCCGAGGACGGGATCGATGATCACGACGTTCGTAAACGCCCAGTCGAGTGCGCCTTCGGCCTGCGTGATGCCCGACTGCATCCCCATCCCGTCACGCATCGTCTTCCCGCCGCCGAAGACCGCTTCCTCACCGGGGACCGTGTGATCCGTCTCGATCTTCGCGAGCAGATTCGTATCGCCGAGTCTGACCCGGTCGCCCTCGGTCGCGCCGAACAGATCCGTATACTCCCGTCTGGAGAGTTCACGACTCATTCGTCGTCCTCCGTCAGGTAGCCGCGCTCTCGAGCGCGCTCTATCGCACGGGCGATCACGTCCTCGTCGTCGAGTGGCCCGTCGACGAGACCACCCATCCCGTGAACGATCCGATCGCCGCCGATGTCGACGAGCGTCACGTCGCGTTCACACCCCGGCTCGAACCTGACCGCAGTTCCGGCGGGGATGTTCAGGCGCGTTCCGTACGCGGCCTCTCGGTCGAACTCGAGGCCGGGATTGACCTCGAAGAAGTGAAAGTGTGATCCGACTTGGACCGGCCGATCGCCGGTGTTCTCGACGGTAACTGTCGTCGTTGCCCGTCCCTCGTTGATCCGTATCGGCTCGTCTTCGGTGAGCAGCTCACCCGGCACGAGGTCGCTCATCCCTCGACCACTCCGGGCACTCGCCCGAGTCCGACTATGAATGGATATCTCATTACGTGAGGGAGTGGTTGACAGACGACCTAAAGACACGCCTGGACTACAATACTTGCCCACCATCGATCGGATTCGGGACAAATGAACAATTCCTTTGGACAATCGCAACAAAGTAGGGGAAAGGAGATGGACGGATCGTCGATTTCGACCACTTTATTCCGAAACCGTCGTTCGAGGTCTGACAGTGGCGAACCGTCGTCACGTCCGGGGCGACCGCTGCGGAAGAACCCCGATAGCGGCGTCGTCCCGGCCGGGTCAGCTGATACGGTTTGCCGTCATACGGTTTGCTGTAACGATTTACCGGTGCGACTGCAGGACGGGTCGCGGTCGCACCGGAAATGACTTACAGCAGACCGTATCAGTCCGTATGAATCAGGGGTAGGGATGATACGGCCGCTCGAGGCGGGCTTCGAACCCGAGGTCGTCGGGGACCGTCCGGGCCCGCTCGCCGAAAAACGGTGTTCCGGTGAACAGCGGTTGCGCGCCGGGGACGACGACGCGAACCGCCTCGAACCCGATCGCTTCCACGTCGCGCGTCGTCACTCGCGCCGCGTATGGAACCAATCCGACGTCCTCGAGGCGTTCGACGACCGACTCGAGTGCGTCGGTTCCCGACGGAACGTCAGCGGGCCCCACGCTCTCGGCCGGGACCGTCTGGTCGACGTCGACGAACTCGCGGGCCGGTTCCGGGTACGAGGCGTACTCGCCGATCTCTCCCGACGCCTCCGCCGCGTCGTCGGGACCGAGGTTCCGGAGTTCCATCCAGTTTTGAAGGGCCTCCTCGAGTGCGGCCGTCGCTGCGGCCGTCGCGTCGAGGTCGGCCGCAGAGCCAGCGGCGAACGTCGGCCACGCGTCCTCTATCATCTCGATTCCGTCGTCGGGATCCGACGCCGAATCCCGGTGGACGGCGACGGAGACGACGGGAACGTCGACGTCCTGCGTGACGAGCAGCGGTGTCACCTCGAGTCCCTCGCTTTCGGCGCGGCGCTCGAGGGTCTCGAATCGCTCGTCGTCGACTGCGATCCCGAGTGGCTCGAACGTCGAGTACCACGCGAGCATGGTAGCATCGCGCTCGATCACTTCCGTCAGCCCCGATAGCAGGGCGTCGACGGTCGACGAACCGAGGCCGAGTCCGGTCGTGATCGCGGGGACGAGCCGCTCGCCGGGCTGGGGGAAGTGGACCGCAGCGGCCGGCAACTGCGCCGGGTCGCCGGTCGCGAGGTTCTCGCCGTCGACCCAGCGGCGTTCGACCGTGGGGTCGTACGACGGCGCGTCGTCCGGGCGGGCGAGTTCCGTGGGCGAGACGGGATTCTCGAGATCCGTTTCGCTCGCGTGGACGAACTCGTCGTCCCGGTAGACGCCAGCGCAGTAACGCTCGAGGCCCTCGCCGACGGCTTTCATCAACGCCGCGTTCCAGTCGTCGGCGACCCCTGCGGCCTGTTTCGGCGCGCTCGCGTCGCTGAAACCCTCCGTTTCGGCGTTCGTCGCCAGATAGTACGGTGCGGGAAACGATTCGACCTCACCGATGCTCGCGACGATCCCCACCCGATCGTCGATTGCTGCCTCGACGCGTTCGACCGCCGCGTCTAGCTCGAGCGAGTCGTCGTCGTACTCGAGCGTCCGGTCGCGGCCCTCGTCGGCACACCGACAGCCGGGAACCGGGAGCAGCCGTCGACGTCGGTGTGGGAGTTCGACGACGTGGCCGATCACGGATCGCTCGTCGCCCGAGAGAACGCGAACGCACTCCCGGCCGGCGAGCGCGCCGGCGAGGCGTGCGGTCGAACGATCGGCACTCGGGCGCTCGGTCGTCTCCGGATCGTGCGACGCCACGCGCGTGCGGAGGCAGTCGAAACAACCGGTCGCCGGCGCGAACCCCGACACCGCGGCGTCTACCGATTCGAGCGGATGACCGCCGACGCCACCGATCTCCACGGCGATCCACGGCGTTCGGCCGGACAAGGCCGCCTCGTTTGCTCGTTCTAGCGTACTCGAGCCGGCAACGTCGGCAACGACGCCGAACCTCGCGTCGGCGAGGTCGTTCGGACTGGCGTCCATGACCGAGACGTCGACGTCTCCCAGCGCGGCGACGACGGCCTCGTAGACCGGATCCTCGCCGACGACGTGAACCTGCATGTTCGTACGCTCGCAGTCGGGGGCAAAAAAGGCCGCGACGAGACCGACTGCTACGGTCTGGGATGACTGGTACGGACTGCTGTCATTTCCGATGCAACAACGGCACGTAGCGGTTGCACCAATATATCGGTACAGCGATCCGTCTCACTCGAGGAGATCGAACGCGACCGCGAGCGGGTCATCGCCGGGGGCGCCCCAGTAGGCGAACCGGTAACGGCCTGGGGCGAGATCCGGACAGATCTCGAGGTCCTCACCGCGGAAGTGGTCCTCGAGGATGCCCTCCTCGGTGAGTTCGAGCGTCCACTCGAATCCCTCACCGGGCGGGTGTTCGATCCCCTCGTCGGTGTAGCCGAACGTCGCGTCGCCGATCGTTCCCCGAATCTCGATCCACCCCTCCTCGGTCAGACGCTCGAGGGCGTACTTGCTCGCGTTGCCGGTCGTCACGTAGTCGGTCGAGACGTTACGCATCCAGACCCCCAACTCGTCCCCGCGCTCGAACTCGAGGTCTTCGGACTCGCCGCCGACTCCAGCGCCGTCGATCCGCATCGCCAACAGGGGGGTCCCGTCCCCGTCGCGGACCTCACCCCACGCGACGGCCCCGCGATCGCTCCAGAGCCGTTCGAAGTCGGGATCGTCGCACTCGAGGGCATCCGGAACCGATTCGGGTTCCACCGAGGGGCGAACGGCTCCCGGAAGCAGATCCGGGTCGACCAATTCGCCGGCCGACTCGACCTCGCTTTCTTCCCCCCAGCCGTCTACGATCGAAAACGCGGCCGCCGTCGGAAGGTCGTCGCCGGTGACGCGGACGAGCGCCGACGGGTAGGTGATCGACTCTCCACACGCCTCGTCGGGCTCGCTCACGTCGACGGCTCGAGCGGTTCCAGTAATCACACCATCCCCGTCGTTCGCGTTCTCCTCGGCCGAGACGGCGACGTTGTCGACTTCGATCTCGGCGTAACACGTGTTCGGGCCGACTGTCTGGACGACAAGAACTCTCGACTCCTCGAAGTCGGTGTCGGCGAACCACTCCTCGATCCCGTCGATCTCGTCGGGATCGTCGACCGGCCACAGCGCCTCCCGTTCGGACTCCATGACGGAGACGAACCCGTTTTGATCCTCTTCGAAGGCCCACAGCGGCCGTGAGAGCGAGGGTCCGAGCTGGAAGGTTTCGACTGCCGGGGACCCGCCGCCGTCGCCCGACGAACCGGTTCCGATCTGCCCTCCGAGACAGCCCGCGAACGCGGACGTACCGACGCCGACAGTGGCGGTAGCCAGAATGGCGTCGCGTCGGCTAAATCGTTCCATACGAACGAGTACAGACAGAACGGATAAATGCCTTCAGGAAGGTAAAAGTCGCGTTTTTCCTTACTGATCCGGAGACGGTGTCTCGCTCGCCCGACCGCTCGAGACCCCCCGCCGGTGGACGATCCCGGTGTTGTTCGCGACGTTCTCGGTGATCGTCCGGAACGCATCACCCGTGTCGCCGTCCTCGAGGACGGTCGGCGTCCCACCGTCGCCGCCCTCGCGGACGGCCGGATCGAGCGGGATCGAGCCGAGAAACGGCATCTCGTGGGTCTCGGCGAACTCCTTCCCGCCGCCGGAGCCGAAGATATCGTGTTCGCTGCCACAGTCCGGGCAGGCGAACGTCGACATGTTCTCGGCGATGCCGAGGACGACCGTCTCGTGTTTGGCGAACATCTCGAGGCCCTTGCGGGCATCGTCGAGCGCGACGTCCTGGGGCGTCGTCACGATCACAGCGCCCGTGACGGGCATCGTCTGGAGCATCGTCAGCTGGGTGTCCCCGGTACCAGGCGGGAGGTCGATCACGAGGTAATCGAGGTGGCCCCACTCGACGTCCTCGGTGAGCTGGGTGATGACCTTGTGGACCATCGGGCCGCGCCAGATGACGGGGTCGTCCTCGCCGGTCAGGAAGGCCATGCTCATCAGCTTCACGCCGTACTTCTCGGGCGGGACCAGGGTCTCCTCTTCGGTCGCCATCGGCGGCTCGTCGGCGTCGACCATCCGCGGGACGTTTGGCCCGTAGACGTCCGCGTCGAAGAGGCCGACGCGCGCACCCAGCCGAGAGAGGCCAGCCGCGAGGTTGACCGCGACGGTCGACTTGCCGACGCCGCCTTTGCCGGAGGCGACGGCGATCACGTTTTTGACGTTCGGAAGCACCTGTTCGTCGTTCGTGACGTCGTCACGATCGGGGATGCTCGCCGAGAGGTCGGGCTCGAGCCCCTCGTCGACGAGAATCTCCCGAATGTCGCCCGCGAGAGTGGTTTCAGACGGGGAGTACGGCGCACCGAGCGCGAGGTCGATCGCGACCTCCTCGCCCTCGACGGTGATCTCGTTGACGAGTCCGAGCGAAACGATATCGTCGCCGAGTTCCGGATCCTCGACCGTCCGGAGGCGGTCGCGAACGGCGGCTTCGTCCATGTCGGTAGGTGCCTCTGGGCGTCGAAAAGGGTTGTGTTCGATTCGGGATCCGATTTCCGGATGTTCTGGGGAACAGTCACGCCAGTCCGTCTCAGCGCTCGAAGAGGTAGTCGTCCGCCGGCGACTCGGGACCAGTCTCGACGTCACAGTCGAGAAACTGCGCCAGGTCTCCCTGGCGGACGAGGACGGCACCGTTCTCGAGGTCCCTGGCGTTCCGCGCGGGCACCTCGAGTGTCGCTACGCGTCGAAGTCGAACCGCGGCCCGCCGTAGGTCGGCGGATCAGGCTCGAGTTCGACCCCCCGCTCGTAGCGGACGAAATTCAGATAGAAGGGCCGCCCACAGCTCTCGATCGGCTCCCCCTCGAGGTCGGTGACGGGGCCGTCTTCGCCGCAGATAAAGGCGATTCCGTCGGCCGACTCGAGGTCGTCGTCGTCCGGTTCGGCGTACTCCCATCCGGGCTGAGCGGCCATCGTGACCGATCGGTCCGCGAGGTCGGGCGCGCGCTCGACGCTCGTGACCGCATCGCAGTGAGGGCACGTGTACCTGACAGTGACGGTCATCGAGCAGTGTAGGCGACTCGTGGACGTAAGGGTGTGGTCGCTCGACCAGCCGACCTGGGGCACTATTATGCGCCATTAATATGTGGGAAAATTACCTGGATAAAGAATATGCGCATCTCCTTCCAGCACGCGAATCCGACGCAGGACAACGAATCAGCGCTGCTCCGATTCACCTAGTCGAGACGCGCTCGTATCTCCTCGTCGACTCCGGTGGCGGCGAGACGATCCTTCGCGTGTTCGAGCGGACGGAAATCGTGGGGCACTCGAGTTTAGGAGAAGAGAGGGACGGTCTTGAAATTACCCACAAGTATTTCCTATGTGCACTAGATTAATACAAGTTATGAAACATAGTCAACACGTATGGTCGAACACATCGCCACGGTCCCGGGGCTGTTCCCGCTCCCGGACTGGGCCAAGGAGGAACTGACCGATCTGAAAGGACACCAGAAAGCGGACATGGTCTCCGGTGGCGAGACCGAGGAGATCGAGGCGGTCTACGACCGCGCTCGAGCCGAGATCCTGTCGACTCAGCGCGCGGCCGGCGTCGATCTACTGGTCGAAGGGCAGTACCGCTGGGACGACATGTTGACGCACGTGCTCTCGGTGAACGAGAACGTCGAGACCGCTGGGATCGTGCGATACTACGACAACAACAACTTCTACCGAGAGCCGGTCGTCGTCGACGACCTCGAGCCGAGTGGCGACGTCGCCGCCGAACTCGAGGCGGCGGCCGCGTTCGCCGACGGGACGCTCCAGGCGGTGCTACCGGGTCCGTACTCCCTCGCAAAACTGGCGACCGACGACCACTACGGCGACGACGCCGAGTTCCTCGCGGCGCTCGGGGAACTCCTCGCCGGCGAGGCGAACGCGTTTCCCGACGTCGAGGCGCTGATCCTCCTCGAGCCGTCGCTCGGCGTCACCAACCCGGACGACCCGACTCGAGTCCGCGAGGCACTCGAGACGGTCGCCGACGCCGTCGACGCACCGGTCGTCGTCCACACCTATTGGGGGACGCTCGAGGCGGACCTGTACGCAACGGTGCTGGACGCCGACGTCGATGCGGTCGGCTTCGACCTGGTCACTGCCGAGGAGTCGGCGCGGTCGCTCGTTTCGGAGCACGGAACGCCCGACTCCGTCGCGCTCGGCGTCGTCGACGGCCAGAACACCCGCGTCGAGTCGGCCGAGGAGATCCGGGCGACCGTCGACGGCTTCGTCGAGGCGGCCGGCGACCTCGAGACGGTGTGCGTCACCGCGAACACGGGGCTGTTCTACCTCCCGACGAACCGATTCGAGGCGAAACTCGAGGCGCTTGGGCGGGCGACCGAACCTGAGGTGGCCAGCGTATGACCGGCCCTCGCGAGCAGTTTCGGCCCGACGATCACCCGAACGAGCACTTCCTGCTGACGACCGTCGTCGGCTCGTATCCGAAGCCGAAGTGGCACGACCGGGCGCGGGAGCTGTTCGAGGACCCGGATGGCGATCTCGACCGGGGGGCGTGGGAGAAAGCCAAAGACGACGCGTCCCGCGTGATCGTCGACGAACACGAACGTGCGGGGATCGACGCCGTCACGGACGGCGAAATGCGCCGCACCGAGATGGTCGAATACTTCGCCGACCGGATCGACGGCTACGAGCGAAACGGCCGCGTCAAGGTCTGGGGGCACAACTACTTCGACAAACCGAGCGTCTACCGCGAAGTCGAGTACGGCGACTCGTGGCTGGTCGACGAGTACGAGTTCACCAGCAGCGTCGCCACGCACCCGGTGAAAGTTCCGATCACCGGCCCCTATACCCTCGCGAGCTGGTCGTTCAACGAGGCCTACGAGGACGACGCGGCACTCGCTATCGCCCTCGCGGACCTGGTCAACGACGAAATCGAACAGCTGGTCGATGCCGGCGCGCGCTACATCCAGATCGACGAGGCGGCGCTCGCGACGACCCCCGAGGACCACGCCATCGTCGGCGAGTGTTTAGAGCGCATCGTCGACGGCCTCCCCGAGGACGTCTACGTCGGCCTCCACGTCTGTTACGGCGACTACTCCCGGATCTACCCCGAGATCCTCGAGTTCCCCGTCGACGAGTTCGACCTCGAACTCAACAACGGCGACTACGACCAACTCGAGGTGTTCCGGGAGCCGACGTTCACGAAGAACCTCGGCTTCGGAGCCGTCGACGTCCACACGGCCGAAGCCGAGTCGGTCGCGGAGATCAAAGCCAACATCCGCCGTGCTCTCGAGGTCGTCCCGCCCGAACGGCTGACGATCAGCCCCGACTGCGGGATCAAACTCCTCCCGCGCGAGGTCGCCTACGCCAAACTCCAGAACATGGTACAGGCCGCACGGGAGATCGAAGCCGAACTCGACGACGGCACGATCGAATCGACGGCGACGGCCTCGAGGGCGGCCGACTGAGTGGTCGTGGCCGACTGATCGGTCGCCGTTCGTCGGCCGGCTCTCGGATCGGCTGTGGTTCCGTCGGTATCGGCTGTGGTTCCGTCGGTATCGGCTGTGGTTCCGTCGGTATCGGCTGTGGGCTCTGTCTCTGCTGGGTGTACACGTACGAGAGAGAAGGCGGAGAAAGCCCCCGAGTCGCTCGACCGTCCGCGACGTGCTGTGCGCGCTCGCTTCGCTCACGTGCTTGCGGCGTCGGGGACGGATCGACCGCCCGGCCCCTTTCAGCAGTTTCGAGGCGGAGCCCCCGGCCTCAAGGAGCGAGGGCTTCCGACTGGTCGGAAGCACGAAGTGAGTAGGCCGGGGAGGAAGCCGACACAGAGTGACGCAAACCACAAGACAGTAGCCGACCGACTCCCCAATGATTAAGTTCCGTTGAAACCACATCTGAAACATGGAGGTCAGACGAACTGCGCCGGTCAAACTCGTTGTTCCCGACGAGTATCACGACGACCTCCACGAAACTGCTGACCAGTTCCTCTACTGCGCGAACGAGGCCAGTGACTACTGCTGGGACAACACCGACTACGAAGACTGCGTCACCTCGAACGTGAAAGCCAGAGATGCTTTGTATGACCGACTCCGCGAGAAAACTGACCTGACAGCGAATCTCGTCCAAGAAGCCATCCGGCGTGCCGTTCACGCCGTCGATAGTGGTGTTGACCGCTGGAAGAAAGGCAAACGGACGAACAAGCCAGAGTTTACCTCTTGGAGTATGGTCTACGACAAGCGGAGCGCGACATTCTACCGCAACAAAATCTCACTCTCGACGGTGAACGGACGCATCGAGTGTGATTTTGAACTCCCAGCAGACAGTCCAACACCATACGAGGAGTACGTCCTTGCGGATGACTACGAGTTTCGGACGAGTACACTCCAGTACGACCAAGCCACCGACGAGTTCTACTTCCACGTTAAAACACGGAAGATAGGCACAGACGGTGAAGCTGTTGAAATTGAGGGTTCGGACGATACCGGTCACCAGACAGTCCTCGGGATCGACCTCGGCGTGAATAGCCTTGCCGTCGCGTCAACAGGCACGTTCTGGAGTGGTGAGGAGTACGACCACTGGATACAGGAGTTTGAAAAACGCCGAGCAGAGATGCAACAGCGTGGGACACAAGCCGCTCACAACGCCTTGCTTCGGCTTGGAAAGCGAGAACGAGCATGGCGCAAACAGTATATCCACACAGTCGCCAACGAGATCGTTGACGAAGCAGTTGACCACGAGTGCGACGTGATCGTGTTCGAGGACTTGACCGATATCCGTGAGCGACTGCCTCACGCTGACTGGCATCACATCTGGGCGTTCCGTCGTCTTGTCGAGTACGTTGAGTACAAAGCGCCGGACTGCGGTGTCGCGGTTGAACAGGTCGAGCCAGATCACACGAGCCAGCGGTGTTCACACACTGACTGTGGCTTCACTCACAAGGATAACCGCGACGGCGAGCAGTTCCAGTGCCTCAAATGCGGGTACGAGATCAACGCTGACTACAACGGCGCGAAAAACGTCGGCCTGCGGTATATGCGGAAGCGACAACACAGACTGCGTTCCTCGCCCACGTCGGGGAGCGCAGACGCACCAGTAGACGTGCGTATAAATGGTGGGACGTTGAACGACGACGGCTATCGGCCAACCGCCGACAGTTGATCGCCGGGAGTCCACATCAAAGCCCCACCCTCAACGAGCGAACCACGTATGTGGTGAGCGAAGTAGGGTGGGGTAGTTTACTCCCACCCGATCCACACCCTCCCCAACCGATTCACTCACTCCGTTCGCTCATCCCTCGCGAGTCAGCGAGACGGCCTCGCCGTCGCTCGACCGCCTCGCCAGCACGCCAAGTGGCCGAGAGAGTTTACGCGACGTCGTGACCGATCGTTGCGGATCGTATGTCGATCGCTGTTCCCTTCGACGTGGGGTCGGTACGCCCTCGAGTCGAGCGGGGACAACGTTTTTGAAACGACGGTTCGTCGCTCCGGCCACGAAGACCGTGCCGACCGCGTATCTCACCGTCGACGACGCACCCTCGCCGGAGCTACCCGCAAAACTCGAGATTCTCGAGTCAGCCGAGGTTCCCGCACTCTTCTTCTGTGAGGGACGCCGGTTGGCCGACTATCCGGAACAGGCTCGTCGCGCCATCGAGGGCGGCTACCACCTCGGAAACCACGGCTACTCCCACCAGCACGCCTCCGAGTGCTCGCCCGAGACGTTTCGGTCGGAACTCGAGCGAACCGACGCGTTGATCGACGAGGTGTACGAGCAGGCGGGAGTCGACCGCCCCGCGAAGCTGTTCCGGTTTCCCTACGGTGACAAAGGTGACGAGAACGCCGAGGAGTTCCAGCGGATTCTCGAGTCGGCGGGGTTCGTCCCACCCGATCCGGAGCGGATCGACTACGAGTGGTACCGCGACTGCCACACCGGCGACCGCGACTGGTTCTGGACTGACGACCTCGAGGACTGGTCGCTCGAGTCGCGGGCCGAACTCCGGGAGCGGATCGAGTCGGCTGCGAACCGGCTCGCTTCCCCCTCACCCGATATCGTCCTCTTTCACGACGCGGGCACCGCATCCGACCTGTTCGCGGAACTCGTCGGCCTGCTCGAGGAACGCGGCGTCGAGTTCGGCGCCCCGCTCTCATTGCTCCCGTGAGCGGAGGCGTTCGGTCGGCGGCGTCGATCCGGTGAGCACCCGGAACACCTTTCCCGTTCACCGAAATCCTTTGTCGTATGATCGACGAGACGGTCGAGGAGATCCAGGAGATGCAGACCCACAGCTCCTCGGTGGTCGCCGTTCGGGCGACCCGAGCACTCGAGGAGTTGACCGAACGGGAGTTCGCCACCGTCGAGGAGTACGTCCGCGCGCTCGAGCGCAACGGCTCGGTACTCCGGCGGGCGAACCCCTCCCACGCGTCGCTCCAGAACGCCGTCAGGGGCGTCGTCGAGGACGTCACGGACGCCGACCTCGAGAGCGTCGCGGAGGCGAAGGAACTGACCAGAGAGCGGATCGACGCCGTCGTCTCCCGGATCGAATCGGCGAAAGACCGGGCCGCCGAAAACGCCGTGGCTCACCTCGAAGACGGCGCGACGCTTCTGACCCACGACTACTCCTCGACGGTGATCGAGGCGCTCGACCGGGCGACCGACGCCGGAAAGTCATTCAACGTCTACGTGACGGAGGCCAGACCGCGGTACATCGGACGCAAGACGGCCCGGACGCTCGCGACGATGGACGGCGTCGAGGCGACGCTGATCACGGATAGCGCCAACGGCTTCGCCCTCGAGGAGTGTGACCGTGTCGTCGTGGGGATGGACTGCATCGTCGACGAGACGCTGTACAACCGGGTCGGGACCTTCCCGATCGCCGCGACGGCGGCCCAACTCGACGTCCCCGTCACCGTCCTCGGATCGGCGGCGAAGATCGTCTCCGAAGGGTTCGTCTTCGAGAACGACTTCCGCTCGAGCGTCGAGGTCATGCCCGAACCCGCCGAGGGGTTCGACGTGGAGAACCCCGCCTACGACGCGACGCCGGCGTCGTTGCTCGAGAGCGTAATCACCGACGAGGGCCGCCGGGAGTTCTGAACCCGATACTGGGACGTTCCCGCGTTTGTTCGGAGACGTGACTGTCTTCAAGCCGTGGCGAGACCATTAGCCGTTAACCGGTGTACGGTGGGTATGCGCCTCGTGCAGGTGTTCGTTCCGGAGGGGGATCTCGACCTCGTCCTCGAGACGGCAGACGAGATCGGCGTCGACTACGCTGTCTCCGAGGAGACCAGTCGCGGAGAGTTCGAGGCGGTCGTCTCGATGCCGGTCCCGCCGGCCGCCGTCGAACCGCTGCTCTCGGCGCTTCGAGACGCGGGTTTCGACGAGGATTCCTACACCGTCGTGACCGCGGCGGAGACGATCGTCTCGAGCCGGACGGAGGAACTGGTCGACGAGTTCGTCGGGACGAGAATCTCGCGAGAGGAGCTGAGCGCTCGAGCGGCGGATCTTGCGCCGGCGGCGTCGACGTACTTCGTATTGCTGGTGGTGAGTACGGCGATCGCGACCGCCGGATTGCTGCTCGACTCGGCGGCGACGATCATCGGTGCGATGGTCGTCGCACCGCTTATGGGACCGGCACTTGCGGCCAGCGTCGGCGTCGTCGTCGACGACGACGAACTGGCGACCCGCGGAGTCGTCTTGCAGGTCTTCGGCCTCCTGGCGTCGATCGCGACGGCCGCCCTGATCGGCTGGCTCCTCCGCGGGACCGTGTTGCTCCCGCCAGGGTTCGACGTCACGACGGTTCCACAGGTCAGAGAGCGGATCACGCCGGATCTCCTCGCAGTATTTCTCGCCCTCGGATCAGGGATCGCCGGCGTCGTGAGCCTCGTCCGGAACGTCGGCTCCGTCCTCGTCGGCGTCGCGATCGCGGTCGCGCTCGTTCCGCCGGCCGCGACGGTTGGCCTCGGCATCGCTTGGGCACACCCGACGATGATCGTCACCGCGGGGACGCTCGTCCTCGTCAACATGCTCTCGATCAACCTCACCGCGTTGATCCTGCTGTGGATCTCGGGATACCGCCCACACCGCGGCGCGAACGTCGACCGCGTCTACGGTCGCATTCGCTCTCGAGTCGCCGTGCTGGTGGTCGCCATCGCCGTCCTCTCGCTCGTCCTCGGCGGCGTCACCTACGGCACCTACCAGACCGCCGCGGTCGAACACGACGTCCAGACCGAACTCGCGACTATGAGCGACGACCCCGTGTTCGCGGATCTCGAGTTTCGCGAACAGGACGTCCAGTACGAACTCGTCGACGTCTACGCGGACAATCGGCCGGTCGTGACCGTCCTGGTCGAACGGCCGCCCGGCGAGAGGGAACCCGACGACTTCGCGGATCGGGTCAGAGAACGACTCGAGGAAGCGACCGGAACCGACCTACAGGTCACCGTAGAACTGGTCGATACTCGGCGTAGCGGTTGATTCGTCGAGGGTGGATTCAGTCGGCTACTTGCGGTGGCCGAACGTTCGTGGCGCGCCCTCCGTCGGCGTCGCCCACTCGACGGCGTTGCGAAGCACCCGCTGAATCTCGTCGTTCTCGTATATCGGGAACGTCTCGTGACCCGGCCGGAAGTAGAATATCCGGCCGTTCCCGCGCCGGTAACAGCAGCCGCTGCGGAACACCTCGCCGCCCTCGAACCAGCTCGTAAACACCAGTCGGTCCGGCTCGGGGACGTCGAACGGTTCGCCGTACATCTCCGTTTCGGGGAGTTCGATCGATTCGTCGAGCCCGTCGGCGATCGGGTGGCCGGGATCGACGACCCACAGCCGTTCGGTCCCGCCGTCTTCGCGCCACTGCAGATTACAGGTGGTTCCCATGAGCCGCTTGAAGATCTTCGAGAAGTGCGCCGAGTGAAGGACGAGGAGCCCCATTCCCTTGAGGACGCGCTCCTGGACGCGGTCGACGATCTCGTCGTCGACCTCGTCGTGGGCCTCGTGGCCCCACCACAGCAACACGTCCGTTCGCTCGAGGACCTCCTCGGTGAGCCCGTGCTCTGGTTCGTCGAGCGTCGCTGTTTCGACCTCGTGGTCGCCCTCGAACACGCAGGCGAGCGTAGCGTGGATTCCGTCGGGGTAGACCGCCGCGACCTCGTCGTCCTCGCGCTCGTGTCGGTACTCGTTCCAGATCGTGACGCGTACCATACGCGTCGTCCATCGGCCAGCCTCTTAGCTGGGTCGATAGACGAGCTGACCACCAATCCGCTCTACGCGCCAAATGGTGGACATTCACCCGAAATATATCATTTTACCTGAGAATCTTCCACCCATAACCGATTTATCAGTCACAACCCTTATTTTGGTCGCGAACCGGGTACTCACATGGACCACCGGGCTCACGTGCAACTGACCGCGAAACGGCATCTTTCTCACCGCCTGCTCTCCCTCATCGTCGATAAATCAGGTGTTTACACATGATCGGTGCGGAGATCGGGGTTGGCATCGTCGGGCTCGGCGGGATGGGGACCCTCCACGCCCGGAGCCTCGAGGATCTCGGTGCGGATATCGTTGCCGGCGCGGATCTCGTCGACGCACAGCGTCGCCGGTTCGCCGAGACGTTCGACGCGACGACCTACGAGACCCACGAGGGACTCGTCGTCGACGACGCGGTCGACGCGGTAGTCATCGCGACGCCGAATCGGTTTCACGAACCGATCGCCGTCGCCGCACTCGAGGCCGGCCATCACGTCCTCGTCGAGAAGCCACTGGCACATACGCTCGAGAGCGCAGAGCGGATCGCCGACGCGGCGAGACACGCGGAGGGAATCTGTATGGTCGGATTTCACAACCGCCACGCCGCGTCGATGGCCATGTTCGAGGAGTACAATTCTCGCGGTCGCTTCGGAGATCTCACGCACGTCGAGGCGAACTATGTCCGGCGACGCGGCGTTCCCGGGCCTGGCTCGTGGTTTACCGACCGAGATCTCGCTGGCGGTGGCGCGTTACTCGACATCGGCGTTCACGCACTCGACCTCGCACTCTATACGCTCGATTTCCCGGAGATCGCCGAGGTGTCGGGAGTCACCAGAACCACGTTCGGCACCCGCGAGGAGTACGCCGATCCGGACGGGTTCGGCGACAACTGGAACGCCGAGGCCGACACGTACGAGGTCGACGACTCGGTGACCGCGTTCATCCGCTGTGAGGGCGGACGCACGATCTCCCTCGAGGCGGCGTGGGCGACCAATCGAGAGGAGAGCATGGACTTTCGCGTCCGCGGAACGCAGGCGGGCGCGCAGTTCGATATCGGCGAGACCGAGCTGACCATCCTCGAAGCGGGGACGACCGGCTGTGATCACTACTCGGACGTGAACTTGACCGGTGACCCCTCGATGACCGGCTACGCCAAACAGGACGAGCAGTTTCTCACGACGATCGCAAGCGGCGGTGAGCCCCTGGCTAACACGATCGACGAAGCGCTTCTCGTCCAGCGGGTGATCGATGCCATCTACCGCTCGAGCGAGTCCGGCCGGGCCGAACCCGTCTCGACGGCTGAACTCGAGTGCACCCCGCGAGCCGACTGATCTGCCACTGTCTTCGGCCGGACAACCGGTTTCGAGCGACGGTGTCGTAAATCGCGTCTCGAGGTCGACGGTCCGACGTATCCAATGCTCTCGAGTGTGAACGGAGCATGCACTCGCTCGAGGAGAGATCGGAAAAGCGGATCGTCGATCCGTCGGCCGAGGCGGCTGACCCGTTAGACCACGTCGTCGAAGTCGTGGTGGCCGTGGATGTCGACACCCTCGTCGGTGATCTCACAGAGGAAAACGCCGTTTCCGGAGCCGGTATCACGCTCGGCGGCGGATTTGATGCCGCGGGCGGCGATCGTCGTTGCCTCGTCGTTCGAGAGGTCGTCCTCGTAGGCCTGTTCCAGGTGGCCGTAGGCGAGTTGCATTCCGCTTCCGGTGACGGTGTAGTCGTCTTCCATGACGCCGCCGGCCGGATCGATACTGTAGACGTGACTGCCCTCGTCGTCGACGCCACCGAGGATCGGGTGGATCGCGAAGAACGGCCCGCCGCGAGCGAAGTTCCCCGCGAGCGTCGCGAGCGCGTCGATGCTCATGTCCTCGCCGCGTCGCGCTCCGAAGAGGTTGACCTCTGCGCGCAGACTCGCGATGAACGACTGAGCGCCGCCGACGCTGCCGACCATCGTGAGTGCAGCGGTGGGGTGGATCTGTTCGACCTTCTGGACGTTCTTATTGGAGACGAACCGGCCGCCGAGGCTGGCGCGCATGTCCGTCGCGATGACGACGCCATCGGTGGTCGTGATGCCGATCGTCGTCGTTCCCGTTTTGTTCACGTTGTCCAGGTCAGCGCGTGTAACGTCGTTGCGCGGCAGGGATCCAACTTCCGGCTCGTAGGGGTTTGGATCGCTAGCCAACTGATCGACCGTTCGGGAAAACTCGGAGTCGTGAGTCGGTGTTCGCATTGACAGACCTTTACGACCGGCACGGTATAAAAGAGCGGCGTTCACCTCCGTCGTTTCCGCTTTAGGTGGTGTCCGACCGCCGGTGGTCCGATCGCCGCTGTCCGCCGACAGATGTCATGCGGATTGCTGTCCCGATCTCCCGGTGTGGCCGCGACCGCTCTGTGGTCCCACCCGGAACGACGGATCGCAGACCGTTCGAACTGGCGTGTGTTACGTCATTGAGCGTGGGCGGTCTCGTACGCCTGTTCGACGTTCGAGAGCAGACGGTGGATTGGCAGGGAGAGCCCGGCCTGTCGGGTGGCGATTGCGAACGGCATTGCGACGATTCCGATCACAATACACAGTTGGTACAGTGCGAACAGCGTCGCGCGGTACACGCGGGATATCATCAGCGTTCAGCCGTGCTCAGACGCAGGGAGTATATAAGTTTTCTTGAATCGTGGAGACTATAATGGTTATTAATAGTCTTTCAGGTCGCCGGAGTCATGCGATTCAACTGAGCTTTCGTCGGGAGAAACCAGAGGCGCACTCGAGTGGAGATCCGACTAAGCAGGGAAGAATCGACCGGCACAATTCTCGTAACTTATCGCCATTATTCGACTCACGTGCGCGCCGAATGCGCCGTGTGGACGCCTGTCAGCCCGTTTCGGCCCACACGTGGTAGTAACTATGCAAGTGATTGCAGTGACTACTATCGAATCCGTCTCGGTGAATCGCCTCGGGGTCAAGTGGTTCGAGAGACTTCGTCTCTCGTCATCACGGAAGACTTTGTCTTCCGAACGACCCCGAGGCTTCCTGTTTCGA
>NZ_WUBV01000041.1:0-1880 GCF_009807105.1 Natrialba sp. INN-245
GCTCGCCGAGGAGTCCCAAGACGAAGCCGCTACCATCGAGAAGATGGTCGAACAGATCCAGGAGAATACCGAGGAAACCGTCGACAGCCTCGAGACCGCAAACGAGGAGATCGCAGACGGCGTGTCCCTCGTCGAGGAAACCGTCGAGAACCTAACGGAGATCAAAGCCTCGATCACCGAAGCGAGCACCGGCATCGAGGAGGTTGCCGTCGCTACCGACGACCAGGCCGCCACCACCGAAGAGGTCGCCAGCATGACCGACACCGCCATGGAACACTCACAGAACGTCTCCACCGAAATCGACGAAATCGTCGCCATCAACGACCAACTCGAGACTCTCGTCGACGACATCGACGCCGAAATCCGCAGACTGACCGAACAGTAACACTACGACACAATGGCAACAACGAACCACCTACCGGAGCAATCGAGCACCCACGTCCTGGAGTTCGACCTCGGAGAGAACCGCTACTGCGTCGATATCGGATACGTCGCAGAGATCGTAAACACCGACGAACTGACGGCAGTGCCGAACACGCCGGCACACATCGAAGGCGTCATGGATCTCCGCGGGGAGACGACGAAGATCGTCAACCTGCGAACGATCTTTGGCGATGACGATGACGGCGAACTGGGAGAACGGATCATCGTGTTCAAACGAAAACGCGACTCCACCGAGCGAGTCGGCTGGCTCGCGGACGAAGTTCACCAAGTCCAGGAGTTGGAAACGGCTAACGTCGACACGTCGGTCAGCGGATCGGGGATCGCTGGCATCGTCCGGCGAGAGGACAACTTCGTTCTCTGGATCGATCCGACCGACGTCCGGGTCTAGTCCGAACTGACAGCGAAATTCGAGAACAGCAAAAACGCTCATATAACAGCCACCAGAATGGTGGACCGTGGCAGAACACGAGCGAGCGTACAAGATTGACGAACGAACGAGACGCGCGGTCGACGGTCGTACCCTCATTTCCGATCTCGGGATCGACCGCGAGGAAATCGAATGGCGGAAGGAATTTACCCGGTTCGACGAGGAGGACGCTGACCGTCTGGAAGCGATCGACGGGATGATCGACGGCGTTGCCGACGATCTCGTCGACGAGTTTTACGATCACCTTCACTCTCATCCGAGGACGGCGAAAATACTCGAGACGTCCTCCAAGGAAATCGACTCACTCAAACGAACCCAACGGCAGTATCTCACCGACCTCACGAGCGGCGAATACGATGAACAGTACTTCTCGCGACGCGCCAGAATCGGGAAGATTCACGAACTACTCGACCTCGATCCGAAACTCTATCTCGGCAGTTCGACGGTTTACTACGATGGCATCCTGAACGCGATCGCCGACGACGCGAACGATCAGTTAGAAGAGATGGCGACGGATCGGCGGACCGAGGCGAAACCAGAGACAGCAGTTGAGGCGGAGACGGATCCAGAATCACCGGCAGCGGAAGCAGTAGTCCCCCTCTCGGAGGCCCAAGATGCCGTCGAGACCGTCGTCGGTCGCGCGCTCTCGACGCTCAAACTGATGAACCTCGACCAGCAGGTCGTGATGGATACGTACATCGACGCCTACGCCGACGTCGAAGCCGAACTCGAGCGCCGAATCGACGTCTCGAAAAACGTTCAGGAGTCGGTGTCCGAACTCCGATCGAGGACGGAGACTGTGGCCGAACGCTCCGAGGAGATCGCAACGCTCACTGACGACCAATTCGATTCGACGAGCGAGATCGCAGGCGAGGTCTCCGGCCTCTCGGCGACCGTCGAGGAGATCGCCGCTAACGCCGAGGAGGTAAGCGCCACCAGCGAACGCGCCGAGGAACTCACTGACGACACCACCGACACCGCCCAGGAGGCGATCGAAAAGATGGAACGC
>NZ_WUBV01000042.1:0-19158 GCF_009807105.1 Natrialba sp. INN-245
GTGTACACATTCTCTACCGGATTCTCACATTCCTAGTTACTGACGATTCTAGCTCGACGTCTCTGGATGCCCCGATCTGCTAAACTAGAACGGATGCTCCCAATGATGAAGGAACATACGACTCCACACACCCCTCGTCCAGAGTGAAAACCGTGCGAGAGAGGTAGGCAATCTCCACGCGAAACGGAGGTGTACGAGTGTGTCTGAAGAAGAAAACTACAGAGATAGACGCTAACACGCAAAGAGACAAGGAAGACAAAACAACTACCGAAAGCGGCGGTTCATGATTGCCCGGACGAATGCCGTATTCGTCCTCCTATTGTGTTGAATGCACTTGGGGGACAGTTAGGCGGGATGAATAATAAAGCTTCTAGATAAAACTAAATAGAGTGATAGGTTAGATCTGGAATGTAAGTTGCACCATCTTTGTATTCCATAGGGAAATCGACCTTCTGTCCTGTGGTTCTCGTCCTTATCTCGCCGTATGGTTTCTTCACATCTCTCGAGACAGTCGCAGCATTACACTCTGGACGAGGGGTGTCTGCCACACGTCAGACCCTTCTTCCGGATTGAAATGTGGTGAATAATGAATTTTGATTCCTTCCTTGAGTGGAGTTACACTCTGGACGAGGGGTGTGTCCTTGAGCCTCCGAAGTCCCGGGACAGCCGAGTGCTATTCACTCTGGACGAGGGGTGTGTCCTTGAGCCTCCGAAGTCCCGGGACAGCCGAGTGCTATTCACTCTGGACGAGGGGTGTGGATCCGTTCGATCTAGGCGTTTACACTCTTGATAAGGGGTATCGATTCGTTCGAACAGCGTCCTCACGATGGCCGTTTTCACTCGGGATTAGCTCGATATTTTGGGTGGGTGACACTCGTCATACAAACCATTAGAAGACGGTCATAGACTGATTTACACTCTGGGTGAGGTGTCCAAATTTACACTCTGGGTGAGGTGGCCAAATTATTAAGTACCCTGCCTACGCGGTATCTTGTATTGATGGCTGAGGACCCGTCGCAACTTTCCGATTTCAACGAACGATACGAAGATCCGTCCAAGGATCCGCTGTTCGATATCGATGAGGACGATCCCGAGCGGGCCAACATCTTCGCCCGGAAGGAACTGCTGAAGGTAGGTCACGTCCCCGAAAGCGCCCGAATTGTCGGTCGCGATGAGGAGATTAAGGATGTGGCCGCCGAACTCAGACCGATTGTCCAAGGCGATCCGCCAAACAACGCAATGATCTATGGTAAGACGGGCACAGGCAAATCGCTAGTTGCTCGCCACGTCACTGAACGAGCTCGCCGAGCAGCGGAATCGAATGGAGTGTCTGTCGGCACGGTCTACGTCGACTGTGCGCAACACAACACACAGACGCGTGTCGCTAGGACGGTAACGCGTACACTCAACGAGACAGAGGATACCGACTTCGATGTTCCACGAGCAGGGATTGGTAGCGGTGAATACTATGACTATCTCTGGGAAATTCTAGATACTGCTTACGAGTCAGTTATCATTATCCTCGACGAAATCGACCGACTCGAGGACGATGATATCCTCATGCAGCTCTCGCGTGCCCGAGAGTCGGGGAAGGCGGACTGCCACTTAGGCGTCATCGCGGTGAGCAACAAAATCAAGTACCGGGACCAGTTGAATGAGCGCGTCAAGTCCAGTCTTCGCGAGGAGGAGTTCGTTTTCCAGCCGTACAACGCGAACCAGCTCCGAGAAATCATGAAACACCGTCGAGACGCGTTCCATGACGGTGTCCTCTCTGGTGACGTAATTCCGCTGACTGCAGCATTAGCCGCGCAGGAACACGGAGACGCCAGAAAAGCCATCGAGATACTCCGTCATGCCGGTGAACTTGCTGAACGAGAAAACACTGACATGGTCGTTGAGGATCACGTTCGTGATGCCCAAGAGTGGGCGGAGATCGACCGGTTTGAGGAACTCCTTCGAGGGTCGACGACCCAGGTCAAATTCATCCTCTATTCGCTCGCGTTGTTAACCGAAGAGAACCCGAATGAGGATGCCTTCTCGACCAGTCGGATCTACCAGCGCTATCAGGAAACGGTTGGGAAAGTTGATGCGAAGATCCTCAGCGAACACCGTGTCTATGAGCTGCTGAAAGAGCAGGCATTCCTCGGTGTCGTTGAATCAACCCGGACTGGCGGTGGCCGGGGTGAAGGAAGCTATCTGGAGCATCGGCTGGTTCAGGATACTGGAATTGTACTGAAATCCGTCCTTCGCGATAGTCGGCTGGAAGATTTGGCGTAACTCTCTGTTTCCGTCGAACCACACCCCTGATCACGAGTGTATCCAACGACATTTCTGGAAAGCTGACAACCTTCTCTCTCATGCGTTTGCCCTTCTTTTAGGTGAGAACGACAGGGGCAGTAATCTCCTGAAAGTGCGTATCGACCCGCGCACCCCGTATACCGGATGGAGCTGGCCACAGCTTCAGTGCTAGCCGAGAAGACTCTGTGCGACCGTCGCGAGCTGGCTGTTGTTAACCTCGTTGAGCCGCTCATTGTCGATCCGTAACCGCAAGCGCGGTCGCCCAACGTCGATCGGAACCTTCTCAGTGTCGATCAGACCCATGTCCTCGAGTGAGGTCTTCGTCCGCGTGAACGTCGCCTTGGAGGCAATTCCCACATCTTCGCCCCACCTGCTGATGTCGTAGAGAAGCGCTTCGTTCTTGACAGCCACGAGCAGCGAGATGGTGACTTCGTCGAGCCCGTCGCCGTCGCCGCGGGCGGTCTCGAGCGAGTTGAGGATCCGGTGAAGTCCTCCTCGGCGTCGGGGCTGATCTCTTCGGAGAGCGTCTCGCGGACGTTCGTGATCGGCGGCGTCCGGAGGTTGTCAACATCGAGTAATTCCGCGCTCTTCGCTGTACTGCACGCTGACTCTATGAATGATTTGTAGCCTGAATAGATCACTCGTTCTCGAAGACCTCAGCTGTCTCCTCGGCCAGTTCGCTGGCCTCGATATGGGCGTACATCTGTGACGTGGTCCGCGGGTCGGCGTGTCGGAGCACTCGCTGTGCTGCGGCCGCGCCGTGCTCGCGATAGATGGCTTCACCGACGCCACGCCGTGCCCCGTGCGGTTTGAGGTAGTCGCCGTCGACGTCGATCTCGGCGGCTTCGCACAGCCGTTTCAGGACAGAGCGGCCACCGTTCGTCGAGAGTGACGGCGGGACCACGCCGTGTTGCCGCTGTAACTCGAGGGGTTCACCCTCCGACGCGTCCGCTTCCTTCGGGAGGTTGCTATATAACGAAGGCGCGTGACTCGAGACGAATACCGGCCATTCGGAAGACACCGGCTCGAGGGCTTTTTCGAGCCGCTCAAGCGGTCGATGTGCCTGCGGCGGGAGTTGGGCTTCCTCGCATTGCTGGTTCTTCCCTAGGACGATTAGCTGGTTGTTCTCGAGGTCGACATCTTTCCACCGGAGTCCGTTCCGTCGGTCGTCTCGAGGATCGCTTAAGACTTCGCCGCCTCGAACTCCGGAGTAGGCGAGGACGTACACAAGTGCACGATCGCGTAGTTCCTCGAGTGCATCGAAGCCCTTCTCGTCGATGGCCTCGTGAGCTCGGCGATCGGCGTACCGAACCAGGGTCTTCCGATCTTCGGGAGACCAGAACTGCTGGTCGCCGCTCTTTTTCTTCGGCCGCGGCGGCAATTCATCGAGCGCGATTCCTTTCTGTGCTGGATTCTCCTCGAGATAGTCCCAGCGAACACAGTAGGAGAGGAACGCCGAGACGTAGTCGTAGTACGTCCACGCCGTCGCGGCCGAGATTCCGCCGTCGACCTCGCGGCTCTTCCCGGCGTCAACGCGATGGGCGAGGTACTGTGCGTAACTCGCCATATTGCGTTTGCCGACGTTCTCGACAGTAACGACGCCGCGTTTCTCGAGCCGTTGTCGCCACTGGGTGAGTACGCGCTCTAAGGCGTCGCGGTAGTTTCCCGATTTGTTGCCGGACTCGAGAAAGTCGTCGATGACTGTTGTGAGGGCATTTTCCCTGGAATTAGCCCCGGAATCAGTGGTGTCCATCTGGTCGGATGACCGTACAGTGTGGACCCACATAAATTCACTGTGCATTACTGGACTAACGCATAGTGGATTTCCAAAACGCTAATTCCTACGATATCAGCGTTCTGGGGTGCATTATCCTTCTAATACGAATTCCATAAACTTCATATGGCGATATAGAATTCGACGTCCTGATGATGGCTATGTGGAATATAATTGCTTGTATCATAATGGTCCTTAACGCTTCAGGATGCACGAGTTATTGATCGAAGGATTTCCGGAAGAGGTGGGTGAACTGTTCACGCCACGCTCTTATGGAATATAGTGAAAAGACTCCATCTGGCGGCTGGTCGATCCCCTCGTGAAGCTGGAACTCGAGGACGACCCGGACTACAAGCCGTTCGTCTCGGCCGACCAGTTCCTGACCGAGGCCAAGAAGTTCTTCGGGCTGGATCCGCCCGACTGACGTCCTGTTCCTCTGTGTTTGTTGATTCGGTAGTGGCGACGCTGACCTGAACCGCTGTTTTTCGACTCGACTGTCTCGCCATCGTGATCACGACCCGTACCGTGACCGGTCTGTGGTTCTATTCGGCGGCGGTTGTCGACTAGAGAAGTGCCAGTTTTAGCGATTATATCGTAACTGCCCATCTTCTACGACGTCGCTCCACCACAAGTTCGGGATGTGAATTTCTACAAACCACTAGCTTGCTGATAGCTTGAGAGAGCAGCGACGGCTGTCGCTGCGACCGACAGGACTTATCGACGCTTCTGGACCACTCATTTCGACGACTAATATGAGGCGTTGATGGATCTCCATCCTCATAGCCGGGACTACAATGACAACCGAACTGACACCGATGGTGGACGACGACGCTCCCGCGCTGGCGGGAGCGATCGTCTACCACGCCAAGACGGTCTGTGAGACTACTGATCACCTCTGGCAAGTCCTCGGTGATGTCTCAATTCCGACGGACGGCCTGACTGACACCCGCCAGCAGCACAAGGTCACGTTCGATACCGAGTCGATGGCACGGGTCTACATCTACCGGACGATCTACGACCTCGCTTTGGGCGAGGTCGTAGATCGCCTTGAGAACCGTCTAGCACTGCTGAAGCAACTGGGCTTGAGCAAGGTGCCGACTCAGCAGAACCTCTCATACGCGTGGAGCCAATTCAGCAATCAGACCAAGATCACGCTTGAAGCCGCCGCAAAGGGAATAGCTTTCGAAGCACGCGACCAAGGCGTCATCTCCGACGCGCTGATTCCCATCGACTTGGACAGAGATGACGCCGACGACGGTGAGAGCGACTCATCAGTGTCTCGCGCACATGTGCGCGAGCACGGCAGCAAAGTCGTCGAACTCGCTCGCCGACACGGCTTCGCCGAGTTCGACTCCGATAGGGCTGACAACAGGGTCTACGAGGACGAACAGATCCTTGATCTGTTCTCCAACGCGTGTCTCACACAGGGAAGTGCTCACTCGGTCGTTCAACTTCTTGGTCGCGTCGCAAAGCGGTCTAGAGTTTGCCCCTGGTAGACTCAACTGAGAGGTCACTGCTCATTGCTGTTTTGGTCGTTCGTTGGAGCAATTCGTCGAAGAACGATCGGTAGTGCTCTGGATTAGCGTACTTCACGAGCCGAAGCTGGAGCAACGCCTCCAATCCCTCCGCTGTCCATCTCTTCCACTGGTTCTTGCAACGCGTACTGACCTCGCCCATCAGCCGTTCGACGGGGTTCGAGGTCCACGGCACCTCGAACCCCTCAATGGCCTGCTCAGCGAACGTCACAATCGACGGTAACCACCGCCGAAGATATCCCGCAGCCTTCTTTGATCCGAACTTGCCTTGTTGAACGCAAGACGGCGTCGGAGTGGGGTCGATCACTCACAGTTTTACGGCGTCAGAGACCGGTTTTTGGAGTCAGAAGATGCAGTAGCTGTCGCTAGCGGTGTTCGTCGAAGGGTAAGAATTATGGTATCTTTCTCCATTGTTCCAGTGACGACGGCGATGCCTCTCCCGGATACGTCCAGAGAAGAGGGAGCAGGCGGCGAGCCCTAACTCGCTGCCTGCGTTAGGTTATGCACGATGCACTTGCGAGTCAGCTCCCGGAACTGGCCGTGCCAGCTCCGGGAGCGAAGCTTCTCGCCGTCGTCTTCCTTCAACTGTGAGAAGCCCGTTTCACTCATCCACCGCTGATTGTAGTCATCATCGTCCATCCGGGCGTTGTGCGCCTTCTGCAACGGTGTCTGCTCCCTATGCTTGATCAACGGTCGCGTTGACTCGGAGCGGCACTCCTTACGGAGGTCGCTCCACGAGTAGTTTGCGTCAGCGGACAACACACGCAGGTCTTCCGCGTTCCGGCGGAAGACCTGCATCCCGATATGGCCGTCCCACGCCTTCTGCGTCGTGTAATGAACGTCCTTGATTCCAGCGAGTTCACGTCGATCAAGATCGTTGTCTTCATTGACTGGAACGAGTAGTTCGCGCGATCGCGGTAGTGGTAACTGGTTTGATCGCGCTGAAAACCACTCGCGTCAATCGCGGCTTCACCACTCCAGCCCGCCTGCTCCGCGCTTCGGCGGAGCAGGCGGCGGAGTTCACGCATTCGGTACTGTTGTTCCCACCGACAGAGCGAGCTGTAGTGCGGTGCCTCGTCAAGGTCAAACGTGGCGAGGACACCGGGCATCTCGTTGAGGTCGTCCTCGGTCTCACGGAGACCCTTCTCCAGTTCAACGCGGAACAGAATCAACGCGATCTGTACCCACTCGGCGTACCCGTCCGCGCCGTCCGGCGCGGCGGGTACGTCGGGATCGTCAACGTGCTGTTTAGCAAGATTTCGACACATCCACGCTAGCCGTCTGAGCGATGCCATATCGCCAGACAGCGTCCATTTCCCGGTTAATCTGGCGGAATATTACAGTGAGACCGTTTGAGACTGTCGTTACTCGGCGGCAAAACAAGGCATCTTCTGAGTGAAGATCACTTGGCTTTCACAATCAACCGCTGCCTGCCCGTTGTAGCCCTGAACCCAGCCAGTTCGAGTTTTGAGCGTTTGACTTTCTGTATCCGTGAGATTCGCCTTCTTCTCCTCAGGAAGCTCAACCTCCTCCGGAGGTTTGGGCTTCCGTCCCCGTTTCTTCTGGCCAGCTACTTTCTCCGCCTGTTTGCGCTGACGAATCTTCTCGGCTTGCTCGTCTTTGAGCCGTTGTTCTTCGGCCTCGAGTTGCGCGTGTGCTTCGCGTAACGTTTCGAGGCGGTGTTCGCGCTTCCGGAGTTCCTCCGGAAGCTCATCACCTCGGTTCTCTGGGCCGTATTCGTCATCTTCCTCGGCATCGATAGCTGCTGCCTCGTCGAGGATGTCTTGAATCTCTCCCTTGATCTGTTCACGCGTACGATTGCGCGAGATGGAGGCGTCGCTCTGGACGCGTTGACCGTCCAGGGCGACTTCCCCGAGCTCGGCTAATCCGGAGACGAGACAGAGTTGGAGAATCTCAGTGAATAGGTGTTCAAACCCTTCACGGTGGTCTTTGCGAAAATCGCTGATCGTCCGGAAATTTGGTTGTTGGTTCGCTGCAAGGTAGCGGAAGGCGATGTCGCGTTCGAGAAGCCGATCAAGTTTCCGAGAGCTGCGAATTCCGTTCGCATAGCCGAAGACGAGGACTTTGAGCAACATCGCCGGATGATAGGCAGGATGGCCGCGGCCATCCTGCCGATACTTGGCGTAAAAGGGGTCAAGACGGCTATTTCCGTCGAGATAGTCAGTGGTGTCCGAGACGAATTGCTCGAGGCTGTCCTCTTCGACCCAATCACAGTCGACCACATCGGGTTAGAGTGAGTGTCTGCTTGGAGAAGGTGTGCAACCAACACAAGCAGACAGCGAGATAGAAGAAGAGCACCTGCTTAATTTTGTCGTTAACAGCCTCAACGAGGAGCTTTCGTTGGATACCGGAGAGAACGTAGAGGTCACGACGGAGAAGCTGTACGAGGTCCTCGCCGGCGCCAGCGCCGGCGAGACCTCGATCAATCACGTCTGCGAGACGACCGATGACTCGCCCCACGCCAATACCGTCTGTGGACATCTTACCGATCAGTTCGACCTTGACACCGTTGAGGCGGTCGGGAACACGCTCCTTCAACAGGATGTCCTTGAGACGCTTCCGGATCGACCGGTGGAGGTCGTCGCTGACCTCCACCTCGATCCCTACTACGGTGAGGAGGACGAGACGGAGGCCCTGTACTTCTCCCAGGCGAAACGAGGAACCACCGCCTTTCACGCCTACGTCACGCTTTACGCGCGGGTGCACAACAAGCGATATACGCTGGCGGTTCGCCAGCTGGTCGCTGGCGAAACCACCAGCGATGCCCTCGGTGAGTTCCTCGAACTCCTTGATGGCCTTGACCTGCGCGTCAAGGCCGTCTACCTTGACCGCGGATTCTACAACAGCACTTGTCTCGAACTGCTGTACGCGCACAACTACGCCTACGTCATGCCAATCGGCAAGTGGGGCGAGACGATTCAAGACGAACTCAACAGAGGCTGGTGTCGCGTGATCGAACACGAACTCGCTGGACGGGTAACATTCCCTGTGTTCATCGACTGTGTCTACCAGCGAGGACGATACGACGAACACGGGGTGGCGCGTCACGGCTACGCCGCTGACGCGCCGTTCATCGACACACCACGGAACGCACGAGAACACTATAGCAAGCGCTTCGGAATCGAGTCAAGCTACCGGTTAGCCAACCAGAGCCTCGCTCTCACCAGTTCTCGAGACGTCGGGCTTCGGTTGTTGCTGTTTGTCGTGAGTCTGTTGCTGCAGAACGTCTGGCGATATCTCCACTGGATGTACGTGGCGGCGCCTCGCCGTGGGGGGCGCCGCCTCTGGGAGTGGTCGTTCAAGGAGTTCTGTGAGATGGTAGTTCGTGCTGCCTGGACAGCCCTCGGTGTGCGAAGAGCTGTCCCAGTGAATCAACCACTCGACGACCGGTTCTTCCGGTAGCTGTCCCTGAATTGGGGCGGCGGTCGTGAGTGGCGACACTGTCGCGTCGGCGGCGATCCGCCGCCGACAGCGACCGACCGACGCCAGAGCTCACCGTCACTATCGTTCCGAAGGCTATCCAGGCATCGAAGACGTGGAGTCAGTGCCTACTGGAGGAGATCGTGAGTCTCCCGATGTGATCGACTGATTCTACGTCACTGCGAGGCTGAAAGGCCGCGAGCGCGACCTGGAATCGCGCTTGCGTGGACTCTCGAAACGTGGACGAGGAAGCTACGCTGAAGACAAACCACCAGTGTTCACACTCGTGGATCGAGGCTGTGATCAGCGATACGTCGTGCCAGCGAAATCCGCTGAGGAATCGACGGTGCGACTCCTGCTCGGCGACCGCGAGAAGGAGTTGCTTACCGTCTACACCGACGGATTTCGAGCATGTGATCCGCTTAGAATTCGTCGATTCCAACCGGGTCAACGAAATCAATGGCTGGCGTATCCGGTATTGGCAATGCCCCTTCGTCAGGTCATGTTTAGTTTGTCTCATTGTGCCAGCGGGCGAAGGCTTGAAGCCACGAATTAGCTGTCTCTGGATCGACGTGACTGAACGAGTTTGAGAACGAAGACGTTCGTCGTTTCACCTCTCTATAGACACGTTCGACGCTGTTGCGATCTCCGTGGCGTTCATACCGAAATTCGAGGCCGCGACGGTGGAGTGCGGCATTCAGCCAGGTGGCTGAATCGATCAGAAAGATAGCGTCTTCGACATCATGTTTCTCCATGAGCTCCGCAAGAAACATCTCGGTGAGAGCGGTTGTTCGGGCCGAATACAGCCGAACGTGCAAGAATCGGCTGATCGCCGGATCGGCCGCTGCGTACAGCCAGTATTGTTGCCCATCGATCCAAACCACGGTTTCGTCGAGTGCGACTTGCTTCGGACTGGCACCGTCTTTCGGCGCAAGATCCGCCTTGTGAACCCAGTTATGGACCACCTTTCGACTCCGTTCGACACCATGTTTCTCGAGTTCTCGAACGGTATTCGAAAGTGATAATCCGCCCAGGTGGAGGCGAATACCGAGCGCCATCAGCTCTCGCGGTGTCCGTTCTCGCTGCACAAACACCAAGTCGATCCATCCGCTAGCTCCTCTGAGGCTGGCAGTTTTCGGCATAGGCACCAAAACTGCCACCGCCTCACTACTTCATACTCAAACTAAACACCGCCCTTCGTCAGCGACCAACCTTTATTTGTCCTTGACCTCAATGCATCATCAATGGAGTTTCATTACAACGTGTATGGAGCGTTCCGATCTCCACAAAAAGATATAGAACTCGCTAAGTCAGCTGCTGAAGCTGGATTCAGTGGTATCTGGATTGGAGAACACTTCTTGCCGTGGATAGAATCTCGGCCACATGCCCATCATGCCTTCACTTGGCTAAGCACGGTACTAGCCGAAGTACCGGAAGTAAGCGTCGGGACGTCAGTTTGCTGTCCTGCGTACAGATTTGAGCCACCTGTATTGGCACAAGCACTCGCAACAATAGAGCAGCTTCATCCCGGCAGATTCAACCTTGGGATTGGAACCGGAGAGGCTATTAACGAGGCTCATTTCATAGATGAGGATTGGCCCTCTTGGCGTGAGCGTGCAGATCGAGTCGTTGAATGCCTTGACCTTATTCAAACCCTCTGGACAGAGGAAAATTATATCAATTATGACGGAGATTTCTTTTCGTACGATGACATCAAAGTGTGTACAGAGTCTCAAGCTGACATCGACCTACATTGGGCGGCGTGGGGGCCTCTCTCATCGAAGTATGCAGGCCAATATGCAGGGAATTTGATTACCCCGGCCGGTCCAAATCATATTGTAGAGACAGTTAAACCTCAATTTAAGAAAGGACTGAAATCTGGAAAGTACAATACCGAAGAGGCAACGATGACAGTCGAAATGAAAGCAAATTATGGGGATGTGGATGAGCTAGTTGCAGAGGTGCATGAACGGGGTGAATTCGTTCCAGCAGCAGATGAACTTGACAATCCGGATCCGCGCTCAGTTCAGCAAGTAGCTAACGAGAGACTCGACGAGTTGTCTGATGAAGAAGTTGCTGACGAAACGAATATCAGCGACGATTCCGAATACTTCATCGAAAAGATAAAAGCGTACGAAGAGATCGGTGTAGATCGGATCATTATCGGTTCGACCGTCGGTGATCCAAAGAATACGATCGACATGTTCGACCAAGAAGTCTTCCCGATGTTCCAATGATTACCGCTTTGCGATCACGTCAATCTCAGTGGCACTGTCTAGTTGAGTACCTCCTCGGCCGGCGTTCTACCATTGAGCGCTTGATTCGGTCGATCGTGGTTGTAGTGGTGTCTGAACCGTCTGAGCCAGCGGCGAGCGCTGGCTGGACTGCCCCGCCAGAAGTTGTGAAAGCGGTCAATTCGCATTGAAACGGTCTGAAACCACTTTTCGACCTGTCCTATTTCGCCTTGATAAGGCTACCGAGAGAGCAACAACCTCAAAGACGGTGACCTAACAGGTTACGAAGTGGTCGACGAGGAACGAACCTGCTGAAGGCGCAGTCAATCAGCCACAATCGCCTGGCATCAGTATCAACAGCATGGAATTTTGGCGGTTTGGAGAGTGCCGCCGCTCTTGCGGCGGCGCTCTCATGGAGTCTCCGAGTGACTCATCCGTAGGCTCGACGCGACTGATTCCACCGTGTTCGGATCAGACGGATCGCTTCCGGCACGCCACCCCGCAGTGGGTGGCAATGCCGGAACCACTCGACCAGCACGTAGCCAATCAACGTACAGAACAACTCGAACAAGACGCCGTTCGCCGATTGTGAGTGAAAGTTCTCGATGTTCGTATACTGTTTCAACTCCCGAAACAGGATCTCAACGAGTGTCCGAAGCGTGTAGATGTTCATCACGTCCACAGGATTATAATCCTCAGGAGATAGCGTCGTCAGATACGCTATCTCTTCTCCATCCACGTCCTCGAACATGATTTGGCGAAACGTTTTGTCGGTCTCGGCGAGTTCAATTAACTCGTCACGTACGTGGCGGGTTCCTGCTTCGTCAGTGATGTCGATGTCCTGGATTCGTTCCAGGACATCGACCCGAGAGTCAGACTGCAACAAACACACGAAGTCCTCTTCGCGCTCTTTCAACGCACAGAAGCGATCATAGTCGAGATAGCCACGATCGAACACGCGAATTGGACCGTGGTGAATCGCCATACGGCGGTTGATTTTACTGTTTGACAGCGCGCTTGATGTTGTAGACGACACACATCAGGACAATTTCACGGAACTCTCGATACCAGGATCGCGCACGCACGGCGTTGCCGAGCGTGCGCTTGATCACTGAGAAGACGGTCTCAGACAGTGCTCTCTGGCCGTAGAGAGCCTCATCGATCCGCGCGTTATGCGCGTGATCGATGGGGCGGAACTCACGATGTTTGATCAGGGGTCTTACGTCCTCTTCCCGCAGTTTCTCACGTAATCGTTGCCAATCGTAACCTTTGTCTGCAGCGAGGCTGCGCAACTCGCCCGCATTGCGGCGGGCGAGTTGCCAGCCGAGGTGGGTGTCGTGACGTTTCTCGGTCGTACAGTGAACGTCGAGAACAGCTTGCGTTGCGGTGTCAACGAGGGCAGTTACTTTGAGTGTCTGGACGCGGTAATTCATCCGACGGCAGTAGTGCTTGCTTGCGTTTTCACGGTCGAAAAACGTCGCGTCCATCGCCGCTCGACCAGCTGGCTCGTGCAGCTGCGACGATAGTCGCAGCAGCACTCGCCAGACGGCGATCTTGATCCTGTCAAACGCCTTCACTAGCGTCGAGTGGTGCGGGAGATCGGCCACGCTGAGGCCGATCTCCGCCAGTATTTGTGGCATCTCGCTCAGCAAATCAAGCGACTCGCGGTAGGATTTCTCTAGGTAAACCCGGAGACAGTGCAGCGAGACGATGGCGTAGTCGGCGAAGCCGCCACCGCCCTGCGGGGCGGCGGCTTCGCCTCGGCCACCAACAGCACTTTTAGCCAACGCCACGACCTTCCCAGTGAAGCGGGAAATTTTGGATATGAAGCATCCGCCGTTTCCCGCTTCAACTCCCTAGTTCTGACGGATCAAGTCGGCGCAGTCTAGCGATTCACCAGAGCCGCGAATTGGGGAGTCGAGGTCTGCGAAGACCTCGACGTCGTCCTGAAGATGGTCAAATTGTGTCGGTTCGCGTGTCTCGCCTGCTGTAACGGACACGCCAAGAGGCTGCTTGGCGTGTCCGTCCACGCGTGCGGCCAGGTTGAATTTGAGACCGCGGTCACCTGGCCTGATCTCGTCAACGATTTCGCCATTCTTCAATTCACTCGGGACAGCGACTGACCTGATGAGTGCGAGATTTGTTCCGTCGAGAGCGGCGACTACCCGATCAAGCCATTCGAGTCGTCTCCGCTGGACGCTGCGTTGGTGATACAACTGAGGTGAGTGAAGCAACTCGAAGAAGACACGAACGACCGCGCGGTAGTCACGGTCGTTCGTATGCCGAGAAAAGGTCGAGGCAGCCATCTCATCCATCTGTGTATGCGTCGCGGTCTTTGCAGCGAGTTCAGCGAGTGAGTCGGACGGGTTGATGCCCTCGAAAATACCGACTCTGAGATGGTTTGCGAAATCGTGCGTGTTGGTGTAGGTGCCAATTCCGAACTGATCGGTGATGAACTCGCTGTCGACTGCGTCGAGCAGCGAGTAGAAGTCGCTCGCTATCGTGGGTGGCTGTTCCCGGTTTCGGCTAAGATTCTGTTTCGGAAGTGACTGTGTCTGATGTTGAATTGGTTTCTCCATCTCGATGAATTTGACGATCCGAGGCCAGATTTAAGTACCTGGAATGGGACAGTTTTCGACGTGGTTTCGATCGCTGCTTTCGAGCCAGCATATTGCTGAGCGAAGTCGTCGAGGTTCGCGTTTGTGACGCGAACCTCTTCGACGACGTCACCATCTTCGTCCAGCACAGCGATGTACGAGTCAACCGTTTATGAACATCAATTCCGAGGTAGTACATAGCTTCCTCTGAGATGGTAATGTATGGAGGGAGCTAGATCTATTCAAGGTCGTTGCCCGACTGCTGGCGCAGTCGAGTTGGGCCTCATGATGGCGCTTCCTTGGCATCTCGGCTAATCAGTGCCACGCGCTTTCCGCGCTGTCTAGTTGTCAGCCTTTGCCACCCCATTCGTTCATCCGTACGTAGGGGCTTAGCAGGCTTTCATCCCATCAGTTCCTATTTATCTAATATTAAGAATTCATGTATGGTGGCTACCGCTTTGCAATTGCATCAATTTCAATTTTCCCATCAAACACCAGATCCGTAACAACCGTTGTTCTGGCTGGATACGGCTCAGAGAGGGCGTTCTTATATGCCTCATCAAAATCATCCATGGAATCTGCATTCGTAAGGTAGGCATTTATTTTTACGATATCGCTTAGTTCCAAGTCACATTCCGAAAGTACTGTTTGGATATTCTTGAACGTCATTGCGACCTGTTGATCAAGGCCATCACTCACTAGTTCCTCAGTTTCTGGATGAAATCCAGCACTTCCAGATAGGAACACGTAGTCATCGCAAATGACAGCTTGAGGAAGGGGTCTTTTGGATTGATACGCATTGGATGTTTCAATAATCTCCATGGGGTACATCTTGACTACGCTAAAGTAAATAATTACCGGATATTGTCTGAGCTAATCATTATATTCGAATTCCCTCTTCAATTAACCTCAATCAATTTGTTATTAACATAATCAGAAACTGATTATGCTTCCCGGTGCTTTTCCGGTTAGTTCTCTATTTCGGACCACAAAGTCACCATTGATGAGTACATAGTGGATTCCTTTAGGATGCTGCTTTGGTCGGTTATATGTCGCTTCGTTAGGCTCTGTCTAGATAAGGGAAACCGCGAGACGTGAAGACGATGAGGTTACGGTAGAGACTATGAAAAATCCATCTAGAGCCTGATACAAAGATACAGTGTTCTGCAAGCGGCGGAATTCGGCTGCTTCAGCACACTTCTCTTGAAGAGTGACGATCACATTTTTCAGTACTAGCTATGTCACAGCCGCTAAAACGCCCTTCTACGGCAGAAGATCTTAACTAGACAGTGCCCTTCGTTACTAATTGTTTCAGGATCAAACACTACAAGGTCAGCGTCTATCCCAGGACGAATAAGACCTTTTGAATCTAAACCAATAATGCTGGCTAGATAAGCAGTCATTTTTCTAATAGGCTCCTCAATTGTGAAAAGATTTTCTTTACAACATATTATCCCAAAATATGTGTATATGTTCCATACGTGTGTAGATGAGGCTTTCCTCCAAAAAGCCGATCGGTGCCGATGGCCACGCGTTCATTTCTCATAACATTTAAATATCATATTTGTTCATATTTTTCTGATTGGATTATTATATAATTTCTTCTCAATTAGAAGGTCACAAATTACATTTACTAAATCTTTACCTTCCATTCTAGAAATTTCACCAACAGTGCCACTGTCTATAGGGATTAGCAGTTAGATTCGTATCCACAGAGCGCGTAGTAGAGGGGGTGAGCAATATAGGCGACAAGTTAGCTGGAGTCGATCCGAAGCAGTTGCGCCAGCAACTGCGCACGGAGACCAATCCGAAGGCGATCAAGCGACTTACCACTGAGCTGATGTATGCAGAAGGAATGTCGCCGTACGAGATTGAGCGAGTACCCGGCTTTCCTGCACAGACGGTCTACGATTGGCTGGGTGTAGTCGGCGAGCGCGACCTGAACGCGCTCGGCGATGTCCCTCGTCCTCCTAACGTAGCGAAACTCACACCTGATCAATGGGAATGCCTGACGGCGGTGCTGAACGCACCGCCGACAGAGGAAGGATACGACGCTCCAGCGTGGACGCCTGAACTCGTTCACCGCTACATCACCGACACGTTCGACGTTGAGTACTCACTCGCACATATGTACAGAGTACTGGCGCGGGCCGGGCTGTCCAAGCAGACAGCCCAGCCACGCCACTACAAGGCAGATCCCGTCAAACAGCAGCAATTCCGGGATGATTTGAAAAAAGTGGCCGACGCTGAAGGACGCAGGATACCGTATCGTCGTCATCGACCAACACAGCGAAGCAGTCGCAACCGTCAAGAGACCGGGATGGTATCCGGTCAATTCTCGCCCAAGAGTGTCCGTTTTCGGAGGCCGAAAGCGAGTAAATCTTCTCGGCGCGGTCACCGACGATGGTGACCGCTTCGTCTGTCTCACGCCAGATCGCTTCACAGCGGAGGTTTCGAAGTATTTCCTTCGCGCACTCCAGTACGAGTTCGGGGAGAAACTGGTCGTCATTCTGGACAACGCGCCGTACTTCATGAAGCAGGCCGCTGCTGACGGCCTGCTTCTTGAGTACCTGCCAGCGCACTCACCAGAGCTGAACCCGTTAGAGCCCTGCTGGGAACAACTCAGACAAGGTCGTGCGAATCGGCTGTTCCTGACCGTAAGGGATGTTGAACAGTACTTGAAAACCGCCTTGAAGAACCTTAACCCGCCAGAACTCTATGAATTTCTTTGCTAATCCCAATATACCAAGATTACGGCACACGCTCGCGGTGAGCCGACGCAGGCCGATCGGTCGCTGTCCCCTATTCGGCCCGGAAGCAATCGACTTTGAACACGCGACCGAGACTGACGACCATACACGACTCTCCAAACGGGGTGATCGATGCGAACGAACAGCTGACGCCACGCAGAAAATTTCCAACGAACGTCACTTTCACGATCACTGCAATACAACCAGCTGTTGCAGCACTATGACCCAGAGAACGACCAGATTGCGTGCTACGAGGAACTTGGTGAACTTGTCTCGAATGGAGGAATTGATCGATGACAAATCCATTCGTCGACCATTGGTATTCGGTTGAAACTGCCAGTAATATTCGTAGGTGGATCGAAGACTTTTACTGTCCATTGGCGACCCCAAATTGGGCCATTTAAACCACCAGATCAGCACCTGAGGATTAACGATACGGTGCTTACGGCCTTAACCGAACACGAACGATTTGACGATCTCAAAACCGAGGACGATATTGACGAAACGGACAACAGGCCTACGACAAAGGTAACTGAGATAGAAACTTAAATATATTTTGACTTTACGTCCAACAATAACGAGATATGTGTTTATGAAATGGGATTGAATAGGATATCACTTTCAATATGCCAGAACTCTCAAATACTATTGTACGAGCGTGACGAAACATGGAAGGGTTTTATATGTCTTAAGATCATAGTAATACTGGAACTCCGATGTACGGAACTCGCGACAAAGAGACCCGCGAGATTCACGACACGTTACGGGAAATCGCAATCGGCTATATCGACGAACTTCCAGAGCGGGTCGCAGAGAAACTTCGCGAAACATAATCTATCTATCATACTTGTCAGGTATATTGGCCCTGATATCCTTGCTCTGCGTCTGCTGATCGAACCCTTCTATTCAGAAATTCTCTCACACTTTAACTGACGGCTGCCGATTGTTCAATGACCGGCGATTGTTATGTATGTCAGACGGCGTCGGCCGCGGTCCCGATCCATTCGAGATTCTTGTCTGGAACCAGCCCGTAATTGTAGAAGGAGACTTGCGGGATTCCCTCGTCGTCGAGCGCCCCGACGATGTCGAGAAGCGTGTCCTCATCGTATACGTGGGGATGTGCCGGCAGGACGCCCGCGTGAAGTTCAGCGTCAGTGAGATGTTTCGCCGTTTTCACGGGTTTGACCGTTTCGGCTGCATCAGATCCGTAAGCGAGGACCTTATAATAATCCAAGTCGTCTGCAAGCAAATTGAGGTCAAGTCCCTGCCGCCAGGACGCCTCGACGTCGAACATCCCGATGTATGCGCCTAGATCCGTATTCGCTGCCACCCCTGCAAGGTCGCCATACAGTTCCTTAAGCGTGAGACATCGCTGTCGCGCGTACTCGAACACAGCGGGATGTTCGACAAGCCAGTCGCCGGTAGCGAGATCATGGGGGATTTGTGAGGTCGCGAGCGCGTCGACGGCGTTGATTACGGTGTCCTGCACGTGCGAAACGTCTATCCCCGTAGAACTGGCGATATCCCTGCAGGCGTCACAGAAGCAGAGCCCGAACAGGAACTCGCCGAGGGCGCCTAGTCGTATGTGGAACTTGTCGTGATGCCATCCGGACCCGCGGCCGTGAAAGTAATCGAACGTCTCCAGTTCGATTCGGTTGAACGACGCTCGCGAGTCGAGATCACGGACGAGATTTACGAGGTACTCCTGAACCGCTGGCTGCGAGGGACAGAGGCCGAACACGAGTGAATCTCCGTGCGGTGATCGGAGTGTCAGGTCGGGGTTATTTGCGCCTAAGCGTGAATTGTGACATCCAACCGTCCAGGAGTTCAGATCGATCGGAGTTCCCCTAAATCCGTCGTCGATCTCTGCTACCCAGTCGTTGTCGCCCATCGTCTCGTTTACCACGGGTTTCAGACGGCCGTAACCGCCATCGGGCTGGAAGTACGCACTTGCTCGACTGAAGAACGTGCGTCGTTCGGGGTTGTGTGGGTTGAACGTCTGAACACTATGATAGTTCGTTGCCAAGTTCAGTTCCGAGATACCAAGATTGAACACTCGGTCGCCGACCGAATCGACACCCTCATCGATCACGTCCCACGGATACGCCCAGATGCCGAAGTCCATAACACTTATTCAGCGGTCGAATATTAAAATAGTATGTGTTTATCCCGAAGTCTCGACAGCCGGCTTAGCGTGAGTCTGTGAGATTATCTCATTGCTGCTGACGACTCGGCGAAGTTCTTCGTAAGGATTGCGTCTCTGCTGGCGCCACGTCGCCAGCAGGGACAAGATCGCCTCGTGAACGAACATGCCTCGATCGTTCCGGAGTGTTCCGATGATTTTCCGGAGAACGATTGGTTCACGAAGTGCGTTCTCAGCTGCATTGTTCGTCGGGGAGACCGCTGGCCATCCGTCTTTAGCTTAGAGAAGAACCGCAGTGCAGCAGTAGCCTATCGAGTCTTCTTTTCGAGAGGAATGAGGAGGCAATAGCTGTGTCCAACAGCCCCTCCTCATCTCGGATTATGCGT
>NZ_WUBV01000043.1:0-32907 GCF_009807105.1 Natrialba sp. INN-245
GATGACCTCCTCTGTCAGGCCCTTCTCGGAGCGCACCGCGGCGTTCTCCTCTTTCTTGAACTCGAACCGGGCTTCAGTGTCGGTTTCTTTGAGGTGGTCTTGTTCGGAACTCATCGCCGGTACCTTCGACCGTGAGAACAAAAGGCTATTGTAGCAAATCCAATACATGAACTCATTGTGGTTGATAGTTCTGCCAAGATCCTAAATCATTAACTGATATTGATTACCCTCGAGTTTCGAAATATCCCAGACACTCGAACTCACAGCGGATGAACGAACCCGTGGGACAAGTGGACCGAGACGTGAAGCAGTTGCGTAGCATCGGGGTGATTTCACATTTCGCGGTCACGGAAATTTCTGATTTCCCACACCTCCAAAATACTCCCCTTGTTCCCCTATCGACCAGAGCAATCATACGAATTGTTGTCACGTTGTGCCGGTGAGCCCTCGAACGGGGCCAGCAATCATCAGTGCCGAACGACAGCAGTCTGTATCAGCCCTCTGTGGCGACCTCGAGCAGCTCCTGGTACCGGTTCCTAATCGTTACTTTGCTCACGTCCATCGCTGTTGACAGCTCGTTCTGTGTCAAGTCCTCGCCGGTAAGTCGAGATGCCGCATAGAGTGCCGCTGCGGCGAGCCCGACCGGATGTCTTCCACTGTGAACGCCCTCCTCAACGCCGGCCTCGAGGACCTCACGTGCAGTCCGCTCGGTTTCGTTCGACAGCTCAAGGCGGGAGGCATACCGCGGCAAGTACTCGAGTGGATCCGGCGGAGCCATCGGCAACTCGAGTTCGCGGACGAGGTACCGGTACGCTCGTGTTAACTCGAGGTAATCGATCCGGCTTACCGGTGCGAGTTCGTCGATCGATCTCGGGATTCCCGCCTGCCGAACTGCTGCGTAGAGGGCTGCCGTCGCCATCGCTTCGATGGATCGGCCGGGCAGTAGCTCCGCCTCGAGCGCTCGCCGATAGATGACGCTGGCAGTTTTGCAGGCGTCGTCGGGAACACCGAGTGCAGCGCCCATTCGTTCGATTTCACCGAGCGCGTGCTTCAGGTTTCGTTCAGCCGCATCTTTCGTCCGGAAGCGTTCGTCCCACCGACGCAACCGCTGGAACTGTTTTCGCCGTTTGTCGGAGAGCACTTGGCCGTAGCCGTCCGTATCGCGCCAATCGATTACCGTCGAAAGTCCGCGGTCGTGCAACAGTGTTGTGGTTGGCGCACCGACACGAGACTTACGATTCCGCTCGGCCGAATCGAACGCACGCCACTCCGGTCCTCGATCGATCGGCTCGTCGCTGACCACGAGCCCACAGGATTCGCAATAGGTTTGATTTTCATCCGGATGGAGTCGGCCCCCGCACTCGGGGCAGCCGTTCCGTTCAGTCGGCTGGTTCGGTCGCCCTGTGCGATGCCGTTCGTCTGTCTGCCGTCGGGTCTCGGATTTCGTGTTCGTCATTGTCCAGTCACGTCTCGAATGGAGTCTCCAGCGGACCGCGTCGTATGTAGCTGCTTAGCACGGCCGGTATATCGCACTCTGTGAACTAGAGACAATTACTTCTTCCGTAAAACCACGTCATATGTAACTTATATTGGTTACCTCGCCTGGATAGCCAATTGAGAACGATCAACCCTCTTCGAGAGGCTGTAACCGAAATCTGCCGAAAGAACGTAAACGAGCTCCGTGTTCCAAACGGAATCTCGTATCGCTATCAAGTTGAACGAACGGCGAAGTCGAAAGCGTTCTCGCCTGGAGCGGCGTCAATCCAAGCGATCGAAACGAACCGTTCAAAATGGGTAACTGAAGGAGAGTCGTCGGTGTCAGACCGCAGTCACCGGCCGTATACACGTCTATATCCGTTCGGTTCGCAGTTGGCTGTCGAAAACTTCTGTCCCAATTCAGTGGTCGCCGGTTTTCGACTGCCACTCGTAGTCGCGGCGTTTGGCCGATTTGCCGAAGCCACACGACGAGCAGACCTCCTTTTTCACGTGATAGGACTTCTCTCCGCACCGACGACACTTGACGTGGGTCGTCTTGTTTTTCTTTCCTTGGCTCGGGGTTCCTGCACCAGTCATGGAGTGATCGAAACGACGTTGTCGCCGCGTATAATGGTTGTGTCTTCGGTCGGCTCCCCGTCCGATGGCGACTCCTCGCCCGGAATCGTGACGTCGTCCAACACGAGATTCATGTGCTGGTCGTAGCCGGCGAGGTCACCGACGTACTCGTCGCCGCTTTTGAGTCGTACCGTCACGCGTTCGCCCAGCGACGCCTCGAGGACGTCGAGCGGTCGTCCACTCATACGAAAGAGCGCAGGTGACGGACACTTAATCGTACCGGTCCAACGCGACCGTGTTCACACGACTCGATCCTCTCCGGCCGGTCGCCATCATTGGATCGACCAAACGGCTAAGTGTCCGGTCGTCGTCCCCTCGAGTATGGGAGAACGGAAATTCACGTTCATCGAGTTGCACCTAGACGGCGACACTCAGTTCGGTCCCCGCGAGATCGGCGAGGCGCTCCCGTTCGGCGAGGAGACCGAACCGCCCGAACTGGAGAGCGAGACCGACGACGACACGGAAGAGGCTGCCGTCACCGACGATGACGACGGCTCGGCCGGCAAGGCGATCGGCGCAGTGGTCGCCCTCGCTGTCCTCGTCGCTATCGCCGCTGCAGCCAGGAAGTTCGGCGGTGACGACGAACCTGACCTCGAGGAGGAAGACCAGCCCGACGTGATCGTCAACTAACCGAGCCGAACGCTTTTGCGTCCCACAGCCGTATTCGTCACTGTGAACCTCTATCGCAGCGCCCGGGCCGTCGCCGGGGCGTCCGGCTCCGACGGCGAAGCGATCGACTGGCGCTCCGCTGCCGACGCCGCCAAGGCAGCGACGGACCCCGGTTCGGTCGCCCTCGAGCCCGGCGAGGCCGAGGCGTACGCACGCGACGTCAGGGAGGCTCGAGCCGCCGTCCGGACGGTTTCGGGGGCCGAGTTCGACGTCCCCGAGACCGTCGAAATCCAGAACCGCCACCACTGGATCGACGCTAACGTCGCCACCTTCGAGCGCGTGATGGGGACGCTCGAGGCTCATACGGACGTCTTTCCCGGCGTCGCTCGGACGATCAACACCGGGACGATGGCCGTGTTGCTCGGTTTTCTCGGCCGAAACGTCCTCGGTCAGTACGATCCGCTGTTGCTCGCCGACACCCCCGACGACGACCACGCGCTGTACTTCGTCCGCCCGAACATCTTACACGCCGCGGAGACGCTCGCCGTCGATCCCGACCGCTTCCGGCGCTGGATTGCCTTCCACGAGGTGACCCACGCCGCGGAGTTCGGCGCGGCCCCGTGGCTCTCGACACACCTCGAGACCCGCATGGAAGATGGGATCACCGCCCTCTCGGCGGGTTCGTTCGATCGAAACGCGTTCCGCGAACTCGACGCCGCGATGACCGTCGTCGAGGGGTACGCCGAACTCCTGATGGACCACGCCTTCGACGACGAGTACGCGGACCTTCGTCGGAAACTCGATGCCCGCCGGCAGGGACGCGGCCCGCTTCAGACGCTGTTCCGGCGACTGCTCGGTCTGGGCCTCAAACAGCGCCAGTACGAACGCGGGAAGAGCTTCTTCGAGGGCGTCGTCACCGCGAGCGACCTCGAGACCGCGAGTCGGGTCTGGGACCAGCCAGAGAACCTGCCCAGTCAGGACGAACTCGACGCGCCGCGACTGTGGCTTCGACGCGTCGACCGGTAACGGACTCGAGGCGACCATCGTTCTCGGAACGCACACCGCGGTTGTAACCTGACACACGGCTCGCAGTGTCGAGTCAGAACCGGCGACAAGACGCTGGTTCCGACCGAGAACTCGCGAGCAGGTGTGTATTGACGTTTAGCGGCTACTAGAGGATGCGATCCAGCGGAGATACCACAACAACGCGCCGCCGGCGACGAGCCCGATGGCCGTCATCAGTCCGATCGTCGGAACTGACGCGTCACCCTGAAGCGCCATCGTCCCACCGGAGAGTCCGACTAACAGAACGAATCCGGCGGCGAGCCGTCGCCGCGAGCGTCGTCCATCCGGAGTCGAGCCCCGGCCGCGTCGTCGTGTCATAGCTCGTCGGCCGTACTGACGTGCATCGATGCGAACAGCCAGTCGTTTCCGGCGGACGCGGAGTCGTCGAGTCCAGCCCGATCAGCGTCTCCGAATTCGGCGTCTGCCAGGAGCAACGTCGCGCTCCAGCGCGTCTCGAACTCGCGTCGCTCGTCGGATTCGAGGTCAGTCCAGGCCATCGTCACCTCGTCGGCGACGGTCGCGACCGGCCCGCGGTCGTCGACGACGAGTCGGTGACTCTCGACCGCCCAGTCGTCGGTCGTCTCGGTCTGTTCCCGGAGTGCCTCCGCGACCTCGTCGTATCCGAACAGCGCCTCGCCGATCCCGAACTTGACCGTCGAGTCGTCGGCGAGGAAGTACGACTCGAGGGGGTCGCCCTCACGGAGCGCGTCGTAGTAGTCGCGGACGGTCTCCTCGGCGCGTGCGGTCATCGGCGGATACTCCGGCGGGCAATCACAAAGACGCATCGGACGCGAACGCAGGCCGGACCCGTGTCGTACCGGCGTTACCGTCCGTATCAAAACGGCCGCCCGGAGTCGGGTTCGTGGCCGGCAGACCGGCGAGAACTGGTTCCCGTCGCGGCTCGCTTGCGAGTTCGCTCGAGCGATTCGTCCTCGTGTCGCTCGAGCCGCCTGGTGTCGCCGGAGCGCTCGGGCGACTGCCCGTCGGACGGTTCGAACGCGACGCGCGCTCGTCCGCTCGTCTCGTCGAAGACGTGGTGGGTGTGTGGGTACGCGATCTCGACGTCTTCGCCCTCGAATGCGTTCCAGGCGTTTCGGTGGACGGCCGACCGGACCTTCAGCGGGAGGTAGGGCTCCTCGGTCCAGAGTTTCAGGTCGAGCAGGATGCCGTGGTCGGCGAACCCCCGGACGAACGCCGTCGGCCCCGCCGGGAACCGCGACCGACCGATCCGGATCGGTGGCCCCCCTTCGATGACGCCGTCGACCCGTCGTGCCGATCGCTCGAGGAGGGAACAGGCCCGCTCGAGGTCGCCCTCGTAGGTGACACAGACCTCGATCGAGAGTCGGTTCCGTTCGTCCTCCGCCGAGCGGTTGCGGACGTCGCGTTCGCGCATCGTCTCGTTCGGGATCACCAGAAACGAGTTGTCGAGTGCGTATATCCGGGTGTAGCCGAGCGAGATGTCGTCGACGTAGCCGCGTTCCTCGCGGTCGACGAGTTCGATCATGTCGCCGACCTCGTAGGGGCGGTTGAGGAGGATGAACAGCCCACTGACGTAGCTTCGGCCGACCGGCGCGAGAACCGCTCCGAGGACGAGCGAGAGGACGGTAAACGAGAGCAAGACGTTCTGCGGACGAAAGCCCAGCAGGCCGGCGAACGGGACGAACGCGTAGCAGACGATCCCGATTCGGACGATCAACAGGACCGCGTTGGCGGTCGTCGGTCGAAGCACGCGCTCCTCGAGTCGCGGACGAAGCCGATCGGTCAGGAACTTCGAGCCGTACCACGCCACGACGACCGTGAGCCCGGCGAGGAGCCAGGAGAGCTCGAGTACGTCGACGACGTCCGCGACGGCCGCTGGGTGGACGTCTTCGCCACCGATGGATGAGGGGGTAACGGACACTGAACCAGTTTCCGCCGACGAACGAAAAAGCGCGGCCGTGGCAACAGCAGGCGTCGCGATTCGCCCCATCGATCGTCGGCCGATCGAGACCGTCAGTATAAATTGACCGTCTCAATTCACCGGAGTGTATTCATACCCGTACGAACGAAATATACGATACGTCCATGAATCGTGAGCAACTGTTTCTCTACGTCCTCCTGGCGATCGTCACGTTCTCGGTGTTCGTCGTCATCCGTCCGTTTCTCGAGTACGTTCTGTTGGCGCTTCTTCTCGCATACGTCCTGTTTCCGTTACACGTCCGGCTCCTCGAGTCGATGAGCGGCCAGCTGGCGTCCACTCGAGTCGCAGAGATGTCGTCCGCGCTGGTGCTGATTCTCGCGAGTTTCGTCGTGTTGGTCTTACCGATCCTATACATTTTGACGGCCTTCCTCGAGGATCTCCGATCGATCTCGCGCGGAGAGACGGACCTGCAGACCGCACTGATCGAGCGGGAACTTGCCGAGGTCGCCGGCGTAGACGTCGACATTCAGGAGACGGCCGGCCAGTTGACCGAACTGTTGTTCTCCGTGTTCTTCCAGGACGTCTCGCACCTGATCGAACTCACGTTACACGTCTCGCTTGGCGTTGCACTCGTGCTCTTTCTGGTGTTTTACCTGTTGCTCGACGGGCCGGCGCTCGTCGCGTGGCTCGCGGATGCGAGTCCGCTTTCTCCGGCGGTCAGTTCGACGCTGATCGACCAGATCGATCGGACGACGTGGGGTGCCGTCGTCGGCCACGCCTTCGCGGCCGTCTTGCAGGCGCTGATCGCCGGCCTCGGGCTCTATCTGGCCGGCATCTCGAACGTCGTGTTCTGGACGATCGTGATGATGGTGCTCGCGTTCTTGCCGCTGATCGGCGTGTTTCTGATCTGGGCGCCCGCCGCCGGCTATCTCTTCCTCATCGACGAGACGGGGGCGGCGATCTTTCTCGCCGTGTACGGTCTTACCGTCGTGAGCTTCATCGACTACTACGTTCGACCGATCGTGATCGACAAGCGAGCGAGACTGAACCCCGCGGTGATCCTCGTCGGCGTCTTCGGTGGGGTGTATACGCTCGGCTTCGTCGGACTGTTCGTCGGCCCGATCCTGATCGGCATCCTCGTCGCCATCGTCGAGACGTTCAGACAGGAGTACCGGTCGTCGGAGTCGGCGGAAACGAAAACGAGTGACGATCGTGTCGACACACCGACGTCGAGCGGGATCAGCCGTCTCCCTCGAGAAACGCAGAAGTGACCCGACGCATCGATCGCCCGCCACGCTGCGATCCGCGACGCGAACCGCTCACATAAACCCGCGGTCGACCTCGTCGGTCTCGATCAGCTCCTCGAGTTCGGCGCTCAGCAGTTCGTCGGCCTCCTCGAAGCGATCGGAGAGCTCCTCGAGATGCTCGGATCGGTCGTACTGATCGTACTCCATCGGGCCGAACGCCGGGCTCTCGACGGCCTCCATCACGTCGTCGAAGAAGTCCTGTGGCCGCGTCGGCGCGTCGGCGTGAGTCTCGACGACGGTCTCGAGCCGCTTGGCGACGCTTTCGGCGTGTTCCTCGTCTTCGGGTGGCGACTGGACGGCAAAGCGCCCGCCTGCCTCCGCCTGTGGAAGGAAGCTGCCGATCTCGTCGTCGAGCTTTCGGGCGACCTGCGTGCCGACGCCCCGAACCTCGAAGGGGTTTTTCGCGTACGTTTTGAGGAAGAAGACGCCGCCCCGTGGGTGTCCAAGATAGAGATCCTCGCCGACGCCGCCCGCGCGGTCGCCGGCGACCGCTCGCCAGCCCTCGGAATCGACATCCCGGTCGGTGACGTCCTCGAGTATATCCTGCCACTCACGAATCCGCATAGCCGAGGATTGTGAGGCGAGCAGAAAGAACGTATCGGTCGACCGGAACGCGACGAACGAACCAAAAGGGCTACGATAATTCGATCGTCAGTACGCGTAACTGACGATTTCAAATGTCTACTCGAGAAACGTTCTCTCTCGCAGAACTGTTTCGTGTCGCACCAGTCAAGAGCAGTCTGCTCGTTTTCGGTCCGATCGGTCTCGCGGTTGGACAGGTGGTCAACAGCTACGTCAACGGCGTTTCGCCGCTCGTCGCAATCGGGTTCGCCGCGGTTATGGTCGCGTTTGCCGTCGTCGCGACCGGCCACCACGCCGCGGAAGTTCGGCTTCGACGTCTCGAGGCGACGATCGAAGCCGACGTCGAACCGCGGCCTGACCCGGAGTGAACACGACGACGGTATCGGTGACGGGAGACGAGGAGGTGACTTAGGACCGCGTATCCGGTTCGGTTGCGACCGTCCGGGCCTCCCGGGCCTCGTAGGCGTTGTATCCGGAGAGACCGGTGACGAGCAAGCCGGCGGCGAGCGTACTCCAGAACAGACTCCCGAGCATGCCGAGTAACGCGGCGGAGACGATCAGCCAGATACCGAGGACGGCGACGAGCGTGGAGACGCCGACGCTCAACGGAATATCGTTCGAGAGCCGGTAGACGTTGTAGCCGGCGGCCAGGAGGATTACTGCGCCGACGAGCACGTTGTTCCACAGCGACGCCTCGCCGACGTCGAACACCAGCACCGAGAGGGCGACCCAGGCTCCGATCGCGGCGACGACGGCGCTGACGATCGACGTGTTGCGTCGGCGCTCCTCGTTCGCGACGCGAGTCGAGTCGTCCCGTGGATCGGGACCCCCGTCCGGGTGGTCGCCGACGCCCGTGCCGGAGTCGACGTCGGCACCGGTGGCCGTCGGCTCCTCCTGCGAATCGGTATCGGTGGCGTCCCGGGGTTCGTCGGCCGGCCGATCGTTGTCGTCAGGGGGGTCGCCGACGTTCGGACGGTCGTCACTGTTCGGGTCGCTCATGGTGTGGGGAGTTCGCCTCCGGTGCCTTTAAGCGCCGGCGACCGTTTCGAGCCACCCCGGTCCCGGATGGGGGATAATCCGATGTTACTGCGCGAAATCGGGTGAAACTGTCCGTGAAGGATCGGGATCGATAGCGTTTTTGAGCGGTCGGCCCTGACGGACAGCCGTGAACGTACGCGGAACCGTCGCGGGCGAGGTCGAGGTGCGAACGGTGTCGACGAGCTACGGTGAGAGCGACCTCGCCGAGGTACCGCTTCGACTCGAGTCCGTCGACGAGCGCGGGGACGGGACGGCGACGGATGCCACAGATCGACTCGACGACTCCCGTGACGACGAACGCGACGTGACGACGGTGACGCTCTGGAACAAGTGGACGGAGTCGGCCGAACTCCTCGAGCCGGGGATGGCGCTACTGGTCACGAACGCCACGGAGGACGAGTACCGGGGCGAACGGCGGTACAAGACGACCGGTGACTCCTACGTCGTCGTCGAGCCGAGCTTTCTGGTGAACGTGACGTCGATCAGAAACTGGGTGGAGTGTCCCCGACTCTACTATCTGAACAAGCTCTCCGGCGTCCCGCTTAACTACCCCGTCGTGAAGGGGACGCTCGTCCACGAGGTCTTCGGCGACCTGTTACGGGGACGTGACCTCGAGGAGTCGATCGAGGCGCGCGTCGAGGAGCGCGCGCTCCAGCTCGGTCTGCTCGGCGAGACGCCCGAGGCCGCCGCCGAGGACGTCCGGGAGAACGCCGCCGCGATCGAAAGCTGGCTCGAGCAGGGTCGGCTCACCGAGGACGACTCCTGGCGCTCCGAACAGCTACTCATCAGCGAGACGTTCGGTATCCGCGGGCGAGCGGACGCCGTTCGCCGCGGTGCGCCGGTCGAACTCAAGACGGGGAAGAACCTGAAGAAGGAACCGCGGTTCAAGGACAAGGTACAGGCCGCCTGTTATGCGCTGTTGCTCGAGGAACGCGGCGGCGACGTCGACACCGGCACCCTCCTCTATACGAAAAACTCCGCACTCGACCGCAACGAGGAGACCGGCGACCTCACGCCGGCGAAGGATTTCTCGATGGGTAACGGGCTCTTGAAATTCGTCGTCAGGCTCCGAAACGAGATCGCCGCGATGGAGATGGCAGGCGACGTTCCGACCGGCTACGAGGGCGACGCGAGGTGTGAGTACTGTTTCGAACAGGACACCTGTATGGTCGTCTCGGGTCGGCTCGACCAGGAGTCGAAAGCCGGCCAGATCGGGCAGGCCCTTCCCGAGGAGGAACTCGAGTACTTCGAGCGCTTTTACCGGGCGATCGAGGAGGAACGCCGGGAGGTCCACCGCGAGTACGCCAAGCTCTGGGAACAGGACGCACGGGAGCGAGCCGACGACGACCGCGCGTTGATCGATCTCGCGTTCGTCGAGAAACGGCCGCTCGAGGGCGGGCGCTGGGAACTTCACACGCGCCGCGAGGGTGGCGCGACCTCGAAGCTCCGGGAGGGAGACCTGGTGCTTGCGAGCGACGGCCACCCGGTCCGGGGCAACTCGGAACTCGCCCGAATCGAGCGGTTAGACGACGAAATCGTCCTGACGGCCGACGAGCCGGTCGAGGTGACCCGACTCGACGTCTACCCCTCCGAGTTGACGACGGATCGGTTACTCGTCGCGCTCCACGACGTCTTGCTCAAAGGCGACGAGCGCCGAAAGGACGTCCTGTTCGGCCGGCAAGATCCGGCGTTCGACCGGCCCGCAGAGACGTTCGTCGACAATAACGACGCACAGGACGAGGCGGTCCGAACGGCCGTCGGCGCGCGGGACCTCGCGTTGATCCACGGCCCGCCGGGAACCGGCAAGACCTACACCATCGCTCGCACCGTCCGCGCGATGGTCGAACGCGGCGAGCGCGTGCTCCTCTCCGCGTTCACGAACCGCGCCGTGGACAACGCCCTCGAGGCCGTCCTCGAACAGCTAGACGGCGTCGTCGACGCCGACCGGATCGTCCGTGTCGGCTCGAAAAGCGGTGTCCGCGAGGACATGGAGCCCTACCGCCTCGAGCGAGCCGGCGATCCGGCCGAACGCGTCGCCGAGTTACAGAACGCACAGATCGTGGCGGCGACGACGGCGACCTGCGGCTCGAGGATCATGAAAGAACAGTCCTTCGACGCCGCGCTGGTCGACGAAGCCGCCCAGCTCACGGAGCCGGGGACGTTCGCGGCGGTCAACCTCGCCGATCGATTCGTGTTGGTCGGCGACCACGAACAGCTTCCGCCGGTCGTTCGGGCGGAGAACGACCTCACCGAGTCGCTGTTCGAGCGACTGGTCGAGCGCTACCCCGACGCGGGCGTCATGCTCGACCGTCAGTACCGGATGAACCAGCGCATCCAGGCGTTCGCCTCCCGCGAGTTCTACGACGGCCAGCTTCGACCCGCGACGCCCGACGTCGCCGGTCGAACGCTCGAGGATCTCGAAGACGTCTCCCGCGAGGTCCTCCCCGCCGACCTCCGTGACTCCGTCGCGTTCGTCGGCGTCGAGGGTGACGACGGCCGCTACACCGACGACGAGGAGGCCGCCCGAATCGCGGAGATCGTGCGAGCGTACGAGGAGGCCGGCCTCGAGCGCTCAGAGATCGGCGTCATCGCGCCCTTCCGGGCGCAGGTCTCGACGATATCGAATCACGTTCCAGCGGACGTCGCCGTCGACACCGTCGATCGGTTCCAGGGCTCGAGTCAGGAGGTCATCGTCGTCTCCTTTACCGCGACCGGAACGCTCGAGGGGCCGATCTTCGAGGATTACCGCCGGATCAACGTCGCGCTCACCCGCCCGAAGCGCGCGCTCGTTCTCGTCGGTGACCCACGGGCACTCGAGAGCGACCCGGTCTACGCCCGAATGCTCGAGTGGGCCCGACGGTGACGACCGCGTGGGTTTCGGCGTGGCGTCGTCCGATTCCCTTTCAGCACCCGTAATCGACATATGTTGTGCGTAGGGAACGAAATACCGACGAAAACGGTGGTACGTGAGGGATACGAGTGTGCTCTCCACCGCGTCGCAGTCGTGCGATTCGTCGTCATCGACTCGAAAAAGGTGGTGGTAACTATAGTGGTGCCGCCCGGGGAAACGGTCATGTCGACGGGTGACCCAGTCTCGGTCGGCCTCCTCTCCGAATCGTTTCTCTACGAGTGGCAACGCCGTGCGATCGAGCGCCTCCAACACGAGGGGCAAGCGAACGTCGAGCTCGTCGTGAGCAACGCGAACAGTTCCGATGCGGTCGCCGAGTCGTGGAACTCGAAACGGCTGATCGGACTCGACGACGTCTCGCAGTTCGTCCAGCTACTCCGTCGAGAAGGGCCGTGGGCGCTGGTCCTCGCGGAACGAACGATCGGCCGGATTCTCGGGGACGAACAGCCGCTCTGGCATCGACACACTGTCGACGATCTTCACTGTCTCGAGGAGGCGACACACGTTCGTTGCGAGCCGCGAACGGACGGGCCGTGGTACGAGTTCCCCGACGAGGTCGTCGATCGGATCGAAAAGCGCTGTGACGTCGTCGTCCTGTTCGGGTTCGGGTTGATCCGGGGCGACATCCTGACTGCGACCGAACACGGCGTCTTGAGTTTCCACCCCGCGGACATCCGCCGCTATCGCGGGATGGGCGTTCCGCCGATATTCTACGACGGCCGCGACTCCGCCGGAACGACGCTCCAGCGGCTGAACGAGTCGGTCGACGGGGGCGAGGTCGTCCTCTCGAGCGACGTGAGCCTCCACGGCTGTGAGACGATGTGGGACGTCTTCGATCGGATCGTAGCGGTCCAGAGCGAACTGCTGGGCGAGGGAATCGATAGGCTGACCGATCCGGCGTTCGAACCCACGACGGTTCCGGACGAGGAACTGGGCACGTTCTACCCGCGAAGCGAGCGCCGGACTATCGACTTCGCCGGACGAGTCCTGCTGAAGAACGTCGCCGGTCGACTCCGGCGACGCCGCCGATCACATCGGGAAACGACCGAGCAACTGATCCCGAGCGAGACCGCATCCGCGGAGTCGGGTGTGACCGAGGAGCCGGAATCGGAGACCGACGCGATTGCAGACGATTGACCGAGAGTGGACCATCGACGGCGGGAAACTGACACACCGATGGTGGGTGACTGGACCACCGACAACGGGGGACTGGATCATCGACCGCAGCCGGTGGCGCGAACGGACGGTCGCACCCAAAAGGAGACTTGAGCGTGATCGAAACGTGCATGATCGAACATCTCACCGAGATCGAACTGGGTGAGCAATCGGACGCCGATCACCGTCGTTTTTCAACCGTCGTCCCCTCGTAACGGTATGGAACTTCCCCTCGGGACGGAAACCGTCGACGTCCAGCTCCCCGAGTACGACGTGACGGTCGCCGAACCGACCGGCGGCGATTCCGTCGACGTCCGTCGGGCCGCAGAACGCGCGCTCGAGGAGCCACTCGGCCGGCCGCTCGCGTCTACGGTCGACCCCGACGGCGACGTGGCGATCGTCGTCACCGACGTCACTCGGACGGCACCCGACGACGTCCTGCTCGAGGCCGTACTCGAGCGACTGCTCGCGTGTGGCGTCGACCGTGAACGGGTGACGGTCGTCATCGGACTGGGGTTGCACCGACCGATGACCGACGACGAAATCGAGTCGATGCTCGGCGAGCACGCCGATCTCGCGGTCAACCACGACCCCGACGCAGTCGTCGAAGTCGGGCGAGTCAGCGGCGCCTCAGAGGCCTCGAGTGACGGGAGCGAGAACGACGACGTGCCGGTCGAGATCGGCGAACCGGTCGCCGACGCCGATACGGTGCTCTCGACGGGCGTCGTCGAGCCCCACCAGTACGCCGGCTTCAGCGGCGGCGCGAAGACCGTCGTCATCGGTGCGGGAAGCGAGTCACTGATCGGCTACACGCACGGTCCCGACATGCTCGCCAGGGACGGCGTTCGACTCGGCCGCGTCGAGGGGAACCCGTTTCGCGAGACCCTCGACGAGGCTGGTGACCTCGTCGGTCTCGACTTCGTGCTCAACCTCGCGTACGGTCCCGCCGGCGTCCTCGACGTGCAAGCGGGAGAGCCGCGGCGAGTCGTTCACGAACTCGCGGCCGCCGCTCGAGCGGACCTCTCGGTGCCGATCGACCGGCAGTTCGACGCCGTCGTCTGCGGCGTCGGCGCGCCGAAAGACGCGACCCTCTACCAGGCGACCCGCGGCGCGACCTACGTCGCCCTCGGCGATCGAAATCCGGCCCGTCCGGGTGGACGCCTCGTCGTCCCGGCGAGGCTACCCGAAGGAGCGGGCGAGGGAACCGGCGAGAGGCGATTCTATCGGCGGCTTCGGGACGCGTCTGACGCCGACTCGCTCTACGACGAGATGAGACGAGGGTACGAACCCGGTGCCCAGCGTGCGTTCGTGGTCGCTCGCACCCTCCGCGACCACGACCTCGTCGTGACCGACACCGACTCCCCGGGTGTCGTCGAGGACTGTCTCATGCAAGCGAAACCACACGTGACCGACGCCCTCGAGTTCGGCGACGACGTGCTGGTCGTTCCCGACGCGTTGAACACGCTGTTCGTCGACGGCTGAGACGGATTTCAGCGATTTCGAGGCGAAGCCCCCGGCCTCAAGTCGTGCGGGACCGTCGGTCCCACGCTCCCCTCAACGAGCGAACCGCGTATGCGGTGAGCGAAGTAGGGTGGAGTTGTTTACGCGACAAGCTGGTCGGTATCTTCCTCGAGGACATCGATACACCACTGGACGTCGGCCATCGTCGCCGCGTTGCCGTCGCGTTCGATCGAGACGAGAACGCCGGATTTTCGACCCGGCGAATCGGGACACGAGACGACCCACGCATCCTCGAATACCTGAACGAGTGCGTTCAACGACCCCGACTCGAACGCACTCTCCTGGCGTCCGTGGCTCAACTGACAGACGATCGTCTGATCGACGATCGCCTGCGTGTCGGAGTGGGTGTACCGTTCGCGTACGTCATCACGCATCACGGAGTCCCAGTCCATCGGCTGATACCGGATCACGGCGCGAAGATCTGCTCCGATCCGCCCGTAGACTGCGTCCCAGACCGTTCGCGCTGTGGGTCGTACAGTAGGCATAAGTGCTCCTGAATGATAAAGGGAGACAGCAGCAGAAATAACCTATGGTCGCTGGGAATTCCCAGAGGTGGCCACGAACGGTTAGTCCCATCGCAGAACGTGTTCGTCGACGAGTCGGCTCTGCCCAACTCATACGGTTTGCTGTAACGATTTACCGGTGCGACTGCAGGACGGGTCGCGGTCGCACCGGAAATGACTTACAGCAGACCGTATCACGACATCCGAGGGGGATCGATCACTCGTCTGCGTCCGCCGACTCCCACAGCGGGTAGAGATCGTCCGTCACCGGGTCGACGATCGACTCACCGTCGAGGACGAGTTCGGCCTCGCCGCGGTGAACGGTTCCGATCGCCTTCGCCTCGAGTCCCGCCCGCTCGAGGTCGGTGAGACACTTCTCGACGCTGTCGGTCGGGGCCGTCGCGAGCAACGCGCCGGAGCCGAAGATCCGGAGCGGATCGACGCTCGCCGCATCGCACAGCGTCTCTGTCTCCACCCGGACCGGAATTGCATCGCGGTCGATCTCGAGTCGAACGCCCGACGCCCGTGCGAGTTCGAGCAAGCCAGCCGCGAGGCCGCCCTCGGTCGGGTCGTGCATCGCCGTCGCGTACTCTCGGACGATCCGCGCGTCGGGAACGACGCTGATCTCCTCGAAGAACGATTCAGCACGCTCGCGGATCGCATCGTCCACGTCGAGTTCGTCGCCGAAATCCGCCGCGAGGATGGCCGTCCCTTCGATTCCGGTTCCCTTGGTGACGAGAACCGCATCACCGGGTTCGGCCCCGCCCGTCGGGACGTACGTCCGGGTCGCACCCATCGCCGTCAGCGAGACGAGCGGGCGCTCGAGTTGGTCGACGTACTCCGAGTGACCGCCGACGATCGACGCGCCGACCTCCGCGGCGGCGGCATCGAGGTCGGTTGCGATCGCCTCGAACGACGTCTCCTCGTCGGGGAGCATGACGACGACAGTGAGCCAGCGTGGATCGGCACCGGAGGCGGCGATATCGTTGCAGGCGACGTAGACGCCGAGCGTGCCGACCTGCGAGGCGGCAAGCGAGATCGGATCGGAGCTGACGACGAGGTCGCCGCCGGGCCAGTCGATCGCGGCGGCATCCTCGCCGTCCGCTGGCCCCTGGATCACCGTCTCGTCGGCGCTCCCCGTCCGGTCGAAGACGTGCTCGAGCAACTCGTCCGGCGGAACCTTCCCAGGCATACGACGAACTGGGACGATCGGCGGTTTGTAGCTGTCGGCTGCCGGGCCGGACTGGCGTAACTGCGACTACTTGGATGGACGGTCGTAACTGCGAGAGCTGGACCGGACAACCGTTCGGTGGCCGTCATACGGATTGCTGTCCCTGTGTCCCGTCGCATCCGGGACCCGTTCTCCGGGTGCGGCGGTACTGACGGACAGCAGACCGTATCAGCCGCCGGTCGGCGCAAGCGCGTCCATCGTCGCTTCGATCTCCGCTTCGTCGGCACCCCGCGGGAAGCTGACGGCGACCGCATCGACTCCCTCGAGTCTCTCGAAGCGCTCGAGTCGCTCGCGTGCAGTCTCGGGATCGCCCGCGGCACAGAGGTCGGAGAGGAGGTCGTCGGAGACGGACGCGAGCGCGCGCTCGCGGTTGCCGTTCTGCCAGGCCTCGTGGATCACGGCGGCCTCGTCGTAGCCCTGGCGAACGAGCGAGTCGCGGTAGAACGTCCCCATCCCGCCGACGTAGAACGCGGCATGTCGGCGGGCGAGTTCCCGGGCTCGTTCGGCGTCGGTGAGCGCACAGCAGGTGACGCCGACGGTGACGCGAACGTCGTCCGGTTCGCGGTCGCCGAGTTCAGCGCCGCGTTCGACGTCCTCGAGTCGATCCGTGACACCCTGGGGCGTGAGCATGATCCCGTGCCAGCCGTCCGCGAAGCGTCCGGCGAGTTCGACCGCCTTCGGGCCCATTCCCGTGACCTCCACCGGCGGCGTCGGCTCGGGCGGATCGAACCGAAGTCGAAAGCCCGACAGCGAGAACTGTTCGCCGTCGTACTCGACTCGCTCGCCGGAGAGCACCTGGCGGACGATTTCGACCGTCTCGCGGGTTCGTCTGAGCGGGTTGTCGTACTCGAGGCCGTGCCAGTTCTCGATCACGGCGGGACCGCTGGGCCCGATACCGAGGCGAAATCGTCCGTCGGAGACCTCCTGGAGAGTCGCCGCAGTCTGGCCGAGTAAGGCCGGTGACCGCGAGTAAGCGTTGAGAATGCTCGAGCCGATCTCGACGTCGTCGGTTCGTTCGGCGATCGCAGTCAGGCCGGTCACGCCGTCTCGGCCCCACGTCTCGGGAAGCCAGACACAGTCGTAACCGCCGTCTTCGGCCCGCCGGGCGTAGTCGACGAGCGAGTCGATCGAGGGCTGGGCGGCGACGGGAAGGTGGATTGCGGTGTCGGTCATCCTCTCATCGAAGAAGTGGGATCATGGACGGTAATCGTTTCGACGGAGACGACCGGAGGACAGTCCGAATCGGGCGGATTAATAGTTGAGTGGCTCTCCGTTACCCGGAAATCGGTCGGACGAGCCGTGGTCACTTCCTCCCTGTACCGGCCGTGAGCGTGTGACGACAGCAAGCGGTATCCCAATCCTTTTGCTGGTATTGTGCGACGAGTGAACTGAATGGGAACGGACAGCGACGAGGGAGTCGACACGCAGGAGGCGATCATGCAGGCGACCTACCGGGCCCTCTGTAAACACGGGTACGCGAACCTGACGGTACAGGCGATCGCTGACGAGTTCGACAAGACGAAAGGCGTTATTCACTACCACTACGACACCAAGGAGGCCCTTCTCGTCGCCTTTCTCGAGTACTTGCTCGAGGCGTTCGAGCAGAATATCGCCGTCGACGACCAGGCAGACCCCGACGAACGGCTCCTGACGTTGATCGAGACGCTTCTGTTCGGCCCGCCCGAACGCGGCGAGTTCGACCACTGGGAGTTGATGACCGCACTGCTCGAGGTCCGCACTGAAGCGCCGTACAACCAGGAGTTTCGCCGACAGCTCACCCGAAACTACGAGACGGTCGAGGCGACCGTCGTTGCGATCGTCGAAGAGGGGATCGAGGACGGAACCTTCCGCGAGATCGACCCGGAACTCGTGGCGACACTGTTGCTCACCTGTCTCAACGGCGCGCGCATCTACCAGGTGACACTCCAGCGCGACGACGTCGCGACGGACACACAGGAGAGTCTCGAGGCAGTCGTCGCGGACTGGCTCCGTCGTTCCGAATCGGCCGACGAGCCGAGGTAAACCGTATAAATCCTTGCTGACTTTTATCCTTCAGACTTCCACCCGAAAGTATCAACCGGAGTCGGTACCGATGACCGCGGTGTTGAACTCGTCGATGAGGTTCTCGAGGCGAGTCCTATTCCGGTGAGAAAACATCGCCTGCGCTCGAGTGGCGGGCCGGGTTCGGTTGCTGGACGGGTCGGTGGCGGTGATCGATGCTGGTCCGGTAGAAGCGGTGGTCGACGATCCGTCCGGTTTGCGATGAGTGATCGCCGGTCGATCGCTCGCCGATCCGCGATCAGCCGGTAACGACTCATCGCAGTTCGTATCAGTGCTGGTATCGGTTCGGGCTCGAGTGGGGTGTCGTGTGCTCATGTCGGTCGTCGTGATTTGGGTCGGAGTCGCGTGTGGGTGTATCGTCAGGGGACGATTCGTGTGACGTTCGGAGCTGTGGAGCTGCTTCGGGTGCAAGTACGTGTACGACCGACTGGTGTGCCATCTGTAGCTCTCCCTTCTGCCCTATCCTTCATAAAAGTTCATGTTCTATACTTCGAGATGGTTATACGATATCACACGGCACAGTCGGGCCTGGGTCGTGCCCGCACGAAACGAGGGCGACTCCCTCCGCGGCGCGTTCGGGAGTCTCGTCACGCTGGATACGGCCTGCGAGTACGAGGTGCTCGTCGTCGACGGCGACTGATACGGATTGCTGTAACTATTTACCGGGGCAACCGCAAGGCGAGGCGCGGTTGCCCCGGTAAGGACTTACAGCAGTCAGTATGAAGCGATCCCAGGAGCGCACCGGAACGCTATCTGCAACTGGATCGCAAACGGCTGGGGGTGAGTCGGACAGCGTCGCCGACGGACAACTCCTGTCGAACAGTGTGTACAACCGGTTGACTCGTGATCTCGCACCGGCAGGGCTGGCGCTTTTACTCCTCGGAGTTGATCGTCCAGCCGTCGTGACTGTGCCAGCCGAAGCCGAACGTCTGCTCGAGAGCGATCCCCTGATGGCGCACCTCGGAACCTGTCTCGAGGGCCGACCCCACGTTGCGCCGGTCTGGTACCGGTACGAGAACGAGGTCGTCGAAATAGTCACCACGGGGCAGAAGCTCGCCAACATCCGGGAGAATCCACGCGTCGCCCTCTCCGTGCAGGCCGACGACGAGGGCGACACCCGCTGGATGGTGTCGCTGCTCGGGACGGCGACGATCGTCGAGGACGACGCGGAGACGGCGACGGCTCGCCGCCGGATCAACGAGAAGTATGGCGCGACGACGGACGCCTACGCGGAGAACACGCTCGTCCGGATCGACGTCGGGTCGGCGACCTATCAGAAGTACGATGGTAACAACTGAAACGATGTACACACTGATTGCACAGCAGTCGTGCGATCAGGTGTGCATTGACGTTCAGTGGCTACTATAACGAGACTCGAGCCGCGGTGGCGCTTGTACGGTCTGCGACGACCGATTGTCGGTCGATCGCTCGTCACTCTGCGATCGACCGGTACGGACCCGTCGTAATTCGTATCAAAACGCTGATCGACTCGAGCGATTCGTCGGGAGGGCGGCCGCCGTTTGACGGGACCGGTGAGCCGTCGATCGATCCCGGTAAGACGCTCGCCGTCGTTTGGTTCGAACGATGGAGACGTCGTTACCGCCGTTGCTTGTCGAGATCGGAGCGACCCTCGAGGAGGCGGGTGGACTCCTCCAGTACGCCCTCGTGTTCGTCTTCGCGGCGATTCCGCTGATCGAGATCCTCGTGGTCGTTCCGATCGCGATCGGCCTCGGTCTGAATCCGATCGCGACCGGGACCGTTGCGTTCGCCGGAAACGCCCTCTCGGTCTGCGCGCTCGTGGTCTTTCACCGCCGGCTCACCGAGTGGTGGCGTGCGAGACGCGGCACCGACGGGTCCGAGGACGGCGGTCGCTACGCTCGAGCCCGTCGGCTCTGGGATCGGTACGGGTTGCCGGGACTCTCGCTCGGTGGGCCGGTTCTGACCGGCGTTCACGTCGCCGCGCTCGTCGCGCTGTTCGCCGGCAGCCGGAGCCGAGCGGTCGTAGGATGGATGACCGTCAGCATTGGCGCGTGGACCGCACTTCTGGTCGCCGGCTCGGTGTTCGGCTTCTCGGTGCTGGGGCTGCTCTGACCGATTCGGGTCGACAGAACAGTATGCTAGCAGTTTTCAGAGGCCGGTCGGCACCTCGAGAGACGTCGTCTCGAGCCCCCACCCCTCGACCAGCTCCTCGAGCGATCGGACGCCGAACGTCTCGGTCGCGTAGTGGCCCGCGAGGAAGACGTGAATTCCCGCTTCCTGGGCGGCGTGGTAGGCTTTCTGCTTCCCTTCGCCGGTCACCAGCGCGTCCGCGCCGGCGTCGGCCGCCTCCTCGAGCCAGTCCGTCCCGCTGCCGGTGACGATGGCGACGTCCTCGATCTCGTCGGGACCGAACGCGAGGTGTTGGACCGCCTGCCCGTCGGTTACGAGCGTGGACTCGAGGCGCTCACACAGTTCCTCGGGCGCGTAGGGCTCGCGTGCAGTACCGCGCTGGCCGATGTACTGTGGGCCGAGTTCGCCGAACGGCGCACGATCGGTGAGCTCGAGAACGTCCGCGACGCCGGCGGCGTTGCCGAGTTCCTGGTGGCCGTCGAGCGGGAGGTGTGAGACGTACAGCGCGAGGTCGTTCTCGATCAGCGTCGCGATGCGGTCGTACGTCCGGCCGGTGACGCGGTCGAAGCCGCCCCACGAGATGCCGTGGTGGGCCACGAGAACGTCCGCGTCGGCGTCGGCAGCCAGCTCGAACGTCTCCTGGACACCGTCGACGGCGAAGACGACGTGCTCGACTGTCCCCTCCTCGGCCCCGATCTGCAGGCCGTTCGCGCTGGCGTCTGCGTCGGCGTACTCGTCGTGGCGCAGTTTCTCGTCGAGTCGGTCGACGAACTCTGAGAGTTCCATACGCCGACGTCGTCCGCCGTCGGCCTGTACTCTTCGATCCGGTCGGCCTCGTACCGTGAGGGAATCTGCCTCGAGTCGCCGCCGGGGACCGATTTACCGTGTTGGCCCACGAACTACCGGGTATGGCACGCCGAACGATCAGCCACGAGGGCGGTGCGATCTACGAGTTCACGCCGGATCTCGAGGCGATCGAGACCGTCGAGTCCGGCACCGAGCTGACGATCGAAACGCGGGACAGCTTGGATGGCGCGGTCCAGTTCGACGACGACGTGATCGAGAACGTCCCCGACGAGGTCAACGCGGCGACGGGTCCGATCGCCGTCGACGACGCCGAGCCCGGTGACGTTCTTGCCGTCCAGATCGAGGCGATTCGGCTCGCCGAGGATCGGGGTCGGGTGGTCACCATCGACGAGTTCGGTTTGCTCGACGGGTTCGACGAGATCGAGGCGCCGCGGACGCGGACGACGCCCGTCGTAGATGGCGACGAACCGCTCGAGGATGCCGAGAGTGCGATCCGATTCGGCGACCTCGAGGTCCCGGTCGACCCCGTGATCGGCACGATCGGCGTCGCACCCGCGGGCGACTCGTACACGACACTCGTCCCCCACGATCACGGCGGCAATCTGGACACGACGGACGTCACCGCCGGGAACACGGTCTACTTCCCGGTGTTCCAAGACGGGGCGATGCTCGCGATGGGCGATTGCAAGGCCGCCATGGCCGACGGCGAGATGTGCGGGACGGGCGCAGAGATCGCGACCGAGATCGACGTCACCCTCGAGGTGATCGACGATCCGGCGACGGCCATCGAGCGGCCGCTGATCGAGACGGCAGACGCCTGGAAGACCGTCGCGAGCGCCCAGACGCTCGAGGAGGCCTGCCAGCTCGCGAACTTCGATCTGATCGAGTTGCTCTCGGCGGCACACGGGTTCGATCCGACGGAGGCGTACATGTTCTCGAGTCTGGTCGGCGGCCTCGAGATCAGCCAGGTCGTCGATCCGCTCGTCACGGCTCGAAACGCGATCCCGAAGACGTACCTCTCAACGCCGTTTTGACCCACCGGACAGAAAGCCGGCTCCTGACGATCCGGCCACCGGATGAGTGGGGCTCACTCCGTTCCGAGCATCACCTCGAGATCGTCGAGGAGACCGGACTCACCGTCGAACGTCCTCGTAACGACGATCTCGTCGTCGTGGGTGGTGTACTCGAGCACGCGACAGTGCGCGAGTCGTGGCAGGTGATCGTGGACGAGCGCGATCTCGATCTCCCGGCGAACGGAGAGATGGTCCGGACCCCCATCCGCCCGCTCGCGTTCTGCCAGTTCGCCCGCGAGTGTAGAGACGGTCAGACGCCGCGTTTCGCACAGTCGAGAAAGCAGGTACCGACGCCGTCGGTCCGAGAAAAGCGAGTAGATCGTTTCTCGAGACAGGTTGCTAGCCTCTGATCCGGGCATCGAGTTCGATGTGGTGCCAACACTTTGGCCTAACCAGTATGGTCCGATCGATCCGCTGACACTCGATCGAGGAGCGCTATCCTCGAGGCGTTCGAGGGGGAGGGTCGCCTCGTGGTTCGTTGGCGGCCGTCGCTACGTTCGTCCGCGTCGGCCGTCTCGAGCGAAGCAAGCGACGACGACGACGAGCGCGAGCAAACCGACGACGAGTCCGAAGCCGGGGATTTCGTCGTCGGCCGCCGGTTCGCCGTCGGTCGAATCGTCCGCCGCGTCCCGCCGGTCGTCTCTGGCGTCGTCGTCGCGGTCGTCGGTCTCGGCGTCCGAATCGCCGGCGGCGATCGCGAACGACGAGAGGTCGGACGTCGTCGATTCGATCCACAGGATATCGTCGTCTACGGACTCCGTCTCGAGTGCGGTCCACTCTCCGTCGACGTACTGGTAGATCGTCACGTCGCCCGCACCGCCGTCGACGCCGAACGTGACCGTCGCCTCCGCGAGTTCTCCCTCGAGGTCGTGATCGACCCCGGCGTAGCCGAGCGTCTCCAAACCGTCGACGTCGAGCGCCGACGCCGAGTCGGTTACGTCTTCGATCGCCTCGCCGGTCCGAACCGTCGCCGAGAAGTCGCCGTCTCTCTCGGGGGTGATCGAGAGGCGCTCGACACTCGTGACGCCAGCACTCGAGAGCGGGTGCCCGTCCGCTCTTTCGATCGCGACCGGTTCGCCGGCGACGGCGTTTTCGACCCTCGCCGTCGTTTCGTTTTGATCGCTCGAGACGTCGACGGTCGGCTCGGTCGTCGCGGGTCCGCCGCCACCGCCAGCGCCACCGCCACCGCCACCACCACTGCCTCCCGACGAACTCGAACTGGAGACGGTAACCGTCGCGGTCGCGGTCTGGTCGATGAGCTCGGCGGTGAGCGTGGTCTCACCGACTCCTTTCGCGACGATCGTTCCGTTATCTACGGTCGCAACCCGTTCGTTCGCACTCGAGTAGTTGCTGGTCGCCGATGCCGACGCCGATTCACCGTCGACGAGTCGCCCGGTGACGTTCGCGTCGGTCGTGTCGCCGCGTCTCAGATCGTCTACCGAGTCGAACTCGATCGTCTCGACGGCGTGTTGGTGTTCGGGGTAGCCGTCGGTCCCGACCCACGTCTCCTCGAAGTCGAACATCAGCTTCTGCGTGGCGTTGACGCCGGTCATGTTCGCCGTCGAGAGGCCTCCGATCTCGTTCCTGTCGGCGTCGATGACGTCGGCGTCCCAGTACGCGTCCGTTATCGCGCCGTTGATGAACTGGCCGGCCAGTCCGCTGACGTTCTCGTCGCCGCTGACCGGACCGGTCGCGTACGATCGTTCGACGCTCGAGTGATCTTTCACGCCGACCAGCCCGCCGACGTTCTCGTCGCCGCTTACGTTCCCCGTTGCGAACGATTCGGTGATCTCTGCGGGGTCGGAGAACGAATCAGCCTCGACGTCGGTTTCGATGGCCCGTTGGTCCATCTCGTCGCTCTCTCCGAGGACGTCGTCGTCCCCGTTTGAGAGCCCCGCGTTCACGCCGACGAGTCCGCCCACGTCGTCTTCGCCGGAGACGTCACCGCGCGCACTCGACGTCGCTACCGTCTGTGTGTTGAGGCCGACGAGCCCGCCAGCGATGGCGATGCCGTCGACGTCACCGGTCGCACTCGACGTCGAAATCTCGTCGTCGTTCCCACCGACGAGACCGCCGGTGAGAACCCATCCGGTGGAATCCCCGTTCGCGAACGAGTCCGATACCGGCCCCTCGTTGTTCCCGACGAGTCCACCCACGTACACGAAGCCAGTCACTCCCACGTCGGCGCTCGAGCGCTCGATCGTTCCCCGGTTCTCCCCGGTGAGGCCGCCGATACCGGAGACTCCTCCGGCTAAACCGCTCGCGTTCGACCCCGAGACGGTCGCGTTCTCGTTGGTCCCGACGAGACCGCCGACCCACTCGGTTCCGCTCACGTTGGCGCTCGAACGTGCGTCTTCTATCTCGGCGTCGGCCGTCCCGGGAACGGGTGCGTCCCCGGTGTTGTAGCCGACGAGACCGCCGACACGGCTGACGCCGCTTACGTTCCCGCTCGCACGGGCGTCGACGACCGAACTGCTCGAGGCGCCGAGCAATCCGCCGACGCGGTTTCCGTCGGTTTCGACGTCGACCGTGGCGCTTGCGGTCGCCACGGGACCGACGTTCGCACCGACGAGTCCACCGGCGTAATCGCCGTTCGCGGAGACGGTTCCGTCGACGCTCGCGTTCGATACCGAGCCGAAGTTGAAGCCGACGAGGCCGCCGACGCGCTCGTCGCCGTGGACGCTCGCGTTCTCGAGGTAAACGTCCTCGATCACCGCGTCGAAATCCGTCTGCCCGAACAGGCCGACTCGCTCGCTCGCGTTTCGATCGATGGTCAGCCCGCTGATCGTCGAGTCGTTTCCGTCGAACGTCCCCTCGAACGGTTCGTCCTCGCTTCCGATCGGTTCGAACCCGGCACCGTCGGTCCAGAGTTCGGTCTCCGTGGCGTCGATATCGTTTCCGAGGACGTAGTGTGCCTCCGGCTCGTCGGCAACGTTCTGTAACTCGTAGACGTCGGTGACGACGTACGGATCGTCCGCGGTGCCCTCGCCCGCGAGCGTGTCGGTCGACTCCCACTCGAGCGCCGGGTACGAGGCCGTGATCTGCCACGCCATCGTGAACTCGAGTGCGCCCATATGCTCGCTCGCCGCGGCTCCGGTCATTTCAGCGGTCTCGAGGCCAGTCACGCCGCTTTCGTCCCCGTCACCGATCCCGTTCGTCGCGTCCGTCCCGGTCCCGTCCCACCCGGATTCGTCGTCGGTCGTCCAGTACGACGCGCCGGCGGCGGTATCCCAGTACGATCCCGAGACGGTGCCGTCCGCGTTGTCGCCCACGAGGCCCCCGACGACGCCGTCACCGTCGATCGGGCCGACCGCGAACGAGCGTTCGATGGATCCCGCGTTGTCGCCGACGAGACCCCCGACGACGCCGTCGGCAACGATCAGGCTGTCGCTGTACGACGCTTCGACTTCCCCTCCATCGTTGACGCCGACGAGGCCGCCGACGCTGGTCACGTCGGTCGTATCGGTCGCATCAGTCGTATCGATCTCGATCCGGGCCGTCGCCGTCGATCCGCTGACCGTGCCGGCGTTTTCGCCGACCGCGGCGCCGATGCTTCCAGCCGAATCGGCGTCGACGAGGATGCGCCCTTCCGTCGCACTGGTGGCGACGATCACGTCGTCACCGGCGACGCCGGCGACACCACCGATGTAGTCGGCCGTCTCCGAGGCGGCGACGTCGATCGTGCCGGTGAGTTCGCTGTCGACGACGATGGACTCGTCTCGAGCATCACCGACGCCACCGCCGACGGCCTCGACCGCCGCGTCCGACCTGATCTGCGTCGCGACGGTGCTAGTCGACTCGACGACGCGGGTGTCGGACTCCGCGCTGCCGGAGAACGTTCCGACGTTGCGAACGTCGCCACCGGCGTCGATCTCGATGTTCCCAGTGGAGACGGCGTCGGCGTAGACTCCTTCAGAGACGGGGCCACCGGTCACGATCCCGACGTCGGTAACGTCGCCTCCCGCGTCGACCAGTACGTTTCCGGTCGCTTCCGACTCCACGAACGCCCACTCGGTTCCCGGCTCTCCGGCGGCGACGGCGATGCGGTTTGCATCCTCGGCCACCTCGAGGTTCACGACGCCGACGACGTCGGATCCGACGACGGCCCAGCTGTCCCCGGTGTTCCCTCCGAGTCCGCCGATCCGATCGGCTCGAGCGATCGAATCCGACTCCGTCACGCCGACGATCTCGGATTCACTGACCACCCAGCGGTCTCCGGCCGCGCCGGCGAGCGCACCGACCTGTGTGAGGTCGTTCGCCGTCGGTCCGATCACACCCACGACGTCGCTATCGGTCACCTCCCAGTCGTCGCCCGCGGCCCCCGCGAGCGCGCCGATTGAGTCGACGTCGCCGGCCGCGTTCGCCTCGAGTTCGACGTACGCAAGCGTCGTATCGACCGTCCAGCCGTCGCCGGCGACCCCGGCGACTCCGCCGATCTCGGTGAGATCGTCGCCCGTCACCGAGAGCCCGGTTTCCGTTTCGACGCCGTGCAACTCGAGGACCCCGCCGTCGGCAGTGCCGACGAGCCCGCCGACCTGCGCGACGTCGCCCGTCGTCTCGACGGTCACGATCCCAGTCACCCGGAGTTCGTCGAGCGTCGTGTCGCTCGCGGTTCCGGCCAGGATACCGACGTGATCGACCCGATCGTCGCCGCCGTCGACGACCAGATCGGCGTCGTAGATCTCGAGATCGCGGACGGTTGCATCCTCGAGACCGGCGAACAGGCCAACGTGGTCGGCGCTCCCATCGATCGTGGGGCCGACGATCCGGTGTCCGTCGCCGTCGAGCGTTCCCTCGAACGGGCGCTCGGCGTCACCGATCGGCTCGAACGCCCCGGCGTCGCTCGCATCGACGTCGTCTCCGAGGACGTAGTCGGCCTCGAGATCGCCGGCGATCGCCTGCAGCTCGGAGGCGTTCGTGATGACGTACGGCTCCCCATCGCCGTCGCCGTCCATTCCCTCGAGAATCGTTTCGTAATCCGCGTCGCCGGTCTCGGCCGCCGCCGGTGTGACGACGAGACAGACGCCGACGAGAACGGCGAGCGCGAGTACGAGTGCGAGTTGCGATCTCCTCGTCATCGGCTCACCTGAACCATCGCATTGTGCTGACCGAGACGACCGTCTTCGAATGCGGCCGCGGGTTGTTCTCCCGAACCGAACGACGAATGTCGGCAACGAGAACGTATATCGAAAGTTGACAGTATTGTTGACATGATGCTACTCGAGAGGGAGATCGCTTATTTCTTTCCTAGAGTGTCTGTCTCTGCTAAGACGGCCCCTAATCGGCGAGGTGATCGGTGTACCGATATCCCGTGTGAAAATAATATCTCGTTCGTGCGGTTTTCGATCGGCGGACACCACCGTCGCTCGAGATGAGGTCGTGGATGCTCCTCGCAAAACTCCGTCGATGGACGTCAGCGTCCGAGATCAACGGCGTCGATTCTACGTCGACGACTCGTCTTCGACGCCAGTCCTCGAGGCGCTACGTCGATTCGTGGGCTGCCGTGTAGACGAACTCACGAAGGAGTTTGCCCGCGAGCGACGCCGCCTGGCCGTCGTCCCGGTCGTTGACCTCGACGACGTCGAACCCGTCCGCAAACGGGGCGACCTCGCGAACGACGTCGCGCATCTCGCGGGGCTCGAGGCCGAACGGCTCCATCGTTCCCGTTCCGGGCGCGGAGGCGGGATCGGCTCCGTCTATGTCGACGCTCAGGTAGGCCTCTCGCCCATCGAGTCGGTCGCCGACCGAGAAGTCGGCGACGTCCTCCGGCGCGAGGACGGTGACGTCGTCCTCGCTCGCGCGGTCCCACTCCTCCTCGCTTCCCGTTCGGGCACCGAGGACGATCACTTCCTCGAGTGAGTCGACGTCCTCGAGAATCCGCCGCGTAACACAGGCGTGTGAGAGCCGGTTTCCGTCGTAGGCCTCGCGTAAATCGAGGTGGGCGTCGAGACAGACGAACACCTCGGGGTCGACCGCGCGTGCGCCGGCGAGCGAAATCGTGTGTTCGCCCCCGAGCGTCACCGGAACCGCGTCGTCCCAGACGACGTCCCGGAGCGTCCCCTCGAGGTACTCGAGGTACGCTTCCGCGTCGTCCCAGGCGTAGACGTCGCCGTAGTCGACGACGCCGAGTTCCGAAAAGTACTGGTCGGTTCGACGGTCGTAGTCGTCGAACGTCTCCGCAAACGTCCTGATGCGCCGGGGGCCGAACCGCGTCCCCGGCTGAAAGGTCGTCGATACGTCCAGGGGCGCACCGACGACCACGAAGTCCGCGCCTCCACGGTCGGAGATCTCCCCGTCCGTGGCGTCGTCACCGGCTCGGCCGGCATCGGTCGACGCGTCGAGCACCTCGCGTTCATCAGTCGCCCCAGGAAACATCAGACGATCTTTCGCTGGTCTTCCATCTCGAGGAACTCGATCTCGTCGTCGGGCGAAACGTCTTCCCCGTCGGGGATGCGCATGGTGATCGTCTCGTAGGTTTCGAGGTCCATGATCTGCATGTCGTTGCCGTCGACGGAGACGACCTGCCCCTGTTTGCGCTCGATGATCGGCACCCAGACCTTCGCGTCGACGGGCTGGGAGAACGATCGCTTCTTGCCGTCGAAGACGCCACTGGCCTCGACGCGCGCTTTCGCGCTGCCGTGTTTGCCGGGCTTCGCCGTGGAGTAGGCGTCGATCTTACAGGCCGCGTCGTCGATCATCACGTAGCTTCCTTCCTGGAGGTCGCGAACTTCTTGCTGCTGTTTCGCCATGTCCCGGCGTAATCAACCGACGGCCATAAACCGTTTGGAATGGCGTCTGGGAGTCGGCCACCTCCCCGATGGGGAAACTGTCACCTGCGTGGGCACCGAATCGCCACCGATGACGGAGACGTCGGCCGCCGTAGCCGTGGCGGTTCTCGTCGGAATCGGCCTCGTCTTGATCGCTGGACGCCGGTTGCGAACGCGAGACCGACGCGCGCTCGTCCGCGACCTCGAGGACCGACTCGAAGCCGGGATGGCCCCCGGCACCGGATCGCACCTCGAGTCCGCCCCGACCGTGAGACGCCTCGCCGTCCTCGAGGCCACAGCGAACGGGGACAACGACCCCACTGCCGCCGTCGTTCCCGTCGTTCGGGTCGACTTCGAGACCACCGACGCGCCGGGGATGGACCTCGTCTTCGAGTACGTCGCGGACGTCCTCGAGGCGGTCCACCCCGTCCTCACAAACCGGGACGACTGCGTCGCCCACTACGACGTCGAGTTCACGTTCGGCCCCGGCGGGCTTGTCGTCGAGGGTGAGTGCCGGCGCGTCTCCGTGCCACCCGAGTTCGCCGACCGCTTGCTCGAGGACGAGGAGTACCGCGCGTTCGACCTTCGACGGGACGTCGAACGCGGCGACCGATCCGAGGGACCGCCGGTGTTGTGGGGCGAGTGTACGACGTACTGAGACGCTCTGTGAGGGAGTCATAGAGCAGTTCGCATCCCCTCCCTTCGACGAACGGAATGTACATCTCGAGGCGTTACCGAAGTAGGTATCCACCTCTCGGATAGGCGTCAGAAACGATCTGTTAAATATAGAGCATGGATGCAGCAAATCGACTTCGGAACGACCTGCGTTCAATCATCCGTTCAGGCTCCAGCATCCTTCGACGGGATGATGTTCTGGTTGCGGCTGAACACGTTCATCGGGTCGTATTTGTCCTTGAGCGCAACCAACCGCTCGTAGGCAGCGCCGAAGGTCGTCTCCATGGTTTCATCGTTGTCCTCCAGAAAGCCCGGGAAGTTCAGGTAGACCGAACCATCGGAGAACTGTCGCATGTCGTCCAGACAGTCCCGGACCCACACAATGTTCGCTTCGTCGTCCGAGGGATCCTCCCAGTTCGCCTCGACGCCGAGCAGTACTGGTGCGTGCCGGCCGGCGAAGGCACTCTCCTCGAAGCCGAGGTCGGTGATTGCACCACCCAGTTGCCAGACGTCGACCGTCGATAACGGGGAGGGGGCGCAGTCGGCCCAGTAGGTGATTCGGTCGATTGCCGATTCGGAGAGGCCATCCAGATACAGCGACTTCCAGTAATACCGCATCCCATCCGGGTAGTCATCGTCGAGTATCTGCTGGAACTCCGTGTAGGCCATCGTCCCGCTGAAGTCGGCGATAGGCTCCCCGAGGTCCCGAAGAGGTGCCAATACTTCCTCGCCTTCTTCCGGTGGTCCCGCATAACACCCCAGAAAGCCGATCTTGAGATCATCCAGTACGTCTGCAGAAAATAGGTCTTCGTCGCGCATCACGCCGGCAGACGAGAGCGTGCTAACTTCCTCCGGTGCCGACGAGATGTACTCCCGATAGGTTCGCATGCACTCGGCCAACCGCTCTCCTGGATAGATTACAAAACACGTCGCCACCTCTGGTCCGACAGGGTGAAGATCGAACTTGAATCCGGTGACGATACCGAAGTTTCCGCCGCCTCCGCGAAGCCCCCAGAACAACTCCGGATTCTCGTCCGCACCCGCAGTCAGGAACTCGCCAGCTGCGGTGACAACATCGGCTGAAACGAGGTTGTCACAGGTCAAGCCGTATTTACAGCGGAGATGGCCGATGCCGCCGCCGAGGGTGAGACCAGCGACGCCCGTGTCCGAGACGACGCCGCCAGGTGTCGCCAGGCCGAACGCCTGGGTCTCGTGATCGACGTCGGCCCACGTGGCACCGCCCTGGACCCATGCTCGCTGTGTGTCGGGATCGACCCACACACCCCGCATCTTCGACAGGTCGATCACGAGCCCATCGTCACACACGGCCGTCCCAGCGACATTATGGCCCCCGCCCCGGACAGCCACAGGAAGGTCGGTTACGTTGGCGAATTCGACGGTCTGGATAACGTCCGCCGTGCCCCGACACTGCGCAATCAGCGCTGGATATTTGTCGATCATTCCGTTCCAGACTGCCCGCGCGTCGTCGTAGTCAGCGTCGCCAGGCTGCACGAGGTCGCCGTGCAGCGTTGCCTCGAACTGTTCGATCTGTTCGTCTTCGATAGTTGCTCGTGCCATATACGCTCAGTCGGCTGCAGTGTTGTTAGCCTCATTCACGGAAATCCATTCGACGGGAGACACAGTGTCTCAGGACGTGAGATGTCTCTCACATTGCGAACGATAGAATTACGACCTGTGACATACTATAACAAGGTAGTGAGTACCATGGGGCTCCACGACGGAAACCATTCGGCCGACGACCACCCACCGCCTGGGTCACCGGTTCTGGAAGCTATCCTGGAGAACGCTCGAAGCAAACAGTATCTCGGCCAACGGCTCGACGCCGCCGGCGAGCGCGTTGGCACGGACCTGCTCGGGGATATCGTGCGCCATGGTCCCGTTCTGGAAGCGCTTCGTGACGAGCCACTCGACCGGCGAGAAATCGAAGAGCGCCTGGACGTCTCGCGGGCAACCAGTCACCGATTCACCCAGTGGCTCGACGAACAGGGCTTCGTCGAAAAGCGAGACGGCCGGTTCCAGCTGACCGGACCCGGTGAGGCCGTCGCCGACGAAGTCCTCCGGTTTGAGGCGAACGTGCGCACCGTCCATCGACTCTCACCGCTGTTGGACGCCGTCTGTGAGGATCACCAGGAGTTCGTCCTCGAACCGTTCGTGGACGCGAATGTCACGCTCGCCGAACCAGACAATCCCTACCGGCCGGTGGAACGGTTTCTCTCGTTGCTCGTGGATTCCGAATCGTTCCGCGGGTTCAACACGACGCACATGGCACCGCTCGTTCTGGGCGAATTTCATCAACAGATATTCGAGGGGTCCGACAGCGAAATCATATACCTGCCTCCCATCGTCGAGAAGCTATTCGAGACTTATCCCGAGCGCGCCAAAGAAGCAACCGAGAGCGGACACCTGGCGTTGCGAACGCGTGACGAGCTGCCGTATGGGCTGGCTATCTTCGATAATCGTGTCGGGATCGGGGGGTACGACGAGGGAACCGGACTTATGCAGGTGTTCGTCGACACGGATTCACAGATTGCGTGCGAATGGGCGGAACAGGTTTACGCCTCAGTCAGAGCGAGCTCCAAACCACTTGAGGAGAGCGGTAAAATCGGCTGAAGGTTTCCGGGAATTGTGGGTTTTGAAGGGTGTTTGGTCTACAGTCATCAGCCTTGGTGGGTCATGTAGTTAAATCGGGCTAAAAGTCCTGCAACATTCGCGCTTTGAGTCCAGCACAGAGTATTAAAAACGTTCGGACTCTATCAGGAATGGCGTAACCGAGTCAGAAAAAACTGTCGATCAATAATCACTTCCCCAGAACGGGGTGGATCTCCTATACCATTCACGCCCGGTATGCTGAGAGAAGTCCTTATACGCCTCGCCGGACTCATTTGGTTAAATGACTCCGGACCCGAGTGAGGACTCGTCAGTCCATACTCGTATCCGTCAACAGGAGGTTGTTGCTGAACTCGGCCAACAGGCACTCGAGAGTGATGATCTCGACCAGCTGATGGAGACTACTGTCACTGCTGCCGCTGAAACCCTTGATGTCGAGTACGCGAAAATTCTCGAGTTACTCCCCAAAGGTGACGATGTCTTTCTCCGGCAGGGCGTCGGATGGCGGGATGGCATCGTTGGAAATGCGATGGTTCCGACTGATCTCGATTCACAGGCTGGATACACCCTTCTCTCCGAAGAGCCCATTATTGTCGACGATCTCGACACTGAGTGTAGCTTCAACTCTGGACTTGCTGGTCCTCGTCGATTTCAACCGGATAGAGTTGGCGTAGCTTGATTCGTGCGTTGTCAGTTGTGAACTGCCAATCGATGAGTCGGTCAGCCGCGTTCCGATGCTCTTGCCACGCAGCGACCTCCGATAGTGATTAACGCAACTTCTGGATGAATCCGTCGAGGTGATTTTCGATCCAGGAGCCTGCGAAACTCAGCTGATCGGTCAACTTCGTGAAAATCT